>JAJRZB010000281.1 GCA_024275455.1 Bacteroidota bacterium
AATTTCAGCAGGATAGAAATGATTATCTTTAGAATTAATAAACACATCTTTTAATATTTTGAAATCCTTATCCATATTTTTAACAATATATTAAATTGTTACTCCGGTTTTCTCATTGAATTCTTCAATAAGTTTATCCCACTCAGAAACGATACTAAACCGCTCTTCCCAGTAATTTTCATCATACCATTGTGCATTTAATTCTTCGACATCCTTACCTTGTTGTTCAACCCATGTAAAATATTTTAAGTTATGGATTGCTTTTTTATCATAGTAGCTTAATTCTTTAATGTAGTCTATACCTTGTTTTTTTATTGAGCCATACCAATCTAAATTTGCTTGTTCCATGGTATATTCACCATAAGCTTCCGTTAGTTCATTTAATCTTGAATCATACATTTCTTTAGAATCGGTAAAGATTGTGAAAATAATGTCATTCTCATTGTATTCATTATATTTTGCCAGCTTTATTTAACTAAGTAGATTACCAATTGATGAAATTCCAAGATAACCAAGCTTATCAACTGTGTCCTGATCAATACCCTGTTCCGTTAACAACTGCTTGCCGGTTGGTTCATTAAATAATCTAAGAACTCTCATCGGGTCCTCATCGTCAATAGCAGCAACAAAATCTGTGTTTTTTACATTATGTATCCAGGGGACATGTTTGTCACCAATACCTTCAATTCGATGACCGCCAAATCCATTCATAAACAATGTAGGACATTGGAGTGCCTCCGAAGCTAAAACTTTTAATTCAGGATTAACTTTTCTAAGATAATCTCCCGCTGCAATTGTTCCGGCTGAACCTGTTGCACTTACATAGGCACTCAATCTTTGGTTTTCAGTTTTTATTTGGTTAAACAATTTTTCAATAGTATATCCTGTTATTTCGTAGTGCCAAATTGGATTTCCGAATTGTTCAAACTGATTAAAAATTAAATACTCATCACTTTCTGCTTCCAATTCATGACATTTATCGTAAATTTCTTTCACATTACTTTCACAGCCCGGAGTTGCATAAACTTCATCTGTTCTTTCCCTTAACCATTCAAATCTTTCTTGACTCATCTCTTCAGGTAAAATTGCTACAGAATGAACAGAAAGAAGATTAGAATTAAAAACACCGCCTCTGCAATAATTCCCGGTTGAGGGCCATACAGCTTTATGGTATTCGGGATTAAATCTTCCTGTAACCATGTAAGGTGCTAAACAACCGTAAGTTGCTCCAACTTTATGAGCTCCGGTTGGGAAAAACTTTCCTACTAATCCTATTATTCTTGCTTTAACCCCTGTAATTTCCTTGGGAATTTCCAAGTAATTAATATCCCCTATTTTACCGCTAACCGGATCATTACACCAATTTATTCTAAAAAGATTTAACGGATGAGTATCTTGCAAATCAATATTTTCCAATTTATCTTGAATATCTTTTGGAATTGTAAGAGGATGTTTTAGCTGGTTAAATGTCGGTAAAATTATTTTCTTTTTTTTGCATCTATCTATTGTTTTAGTAAGATAGTCTTCATTTTCAATATTCCATTTACACATAATAACCTCAAATTTTTCAAAAATCTAAACTATAAATTTACGGTTTTTCGGAATGAAATTCTCAATATTTTATAGTGAAAAATCGGACTCTATACGTCAATTATTTCATATTCTTCTGCAGATATTCTGTAAAAATCAATCATTTGTTTTAATAAATAATCCCTAACAACAAATACTACTTTGGTAGAATATTTTGGGGAATGTCTTAACATATAAATTGCAGATTTGTGTAATCCTTTACCATTAAGCTCTAGTTTGCCTAATTCATCAATAACTAAATATTCGGGAACTTTGTTTAAACTCTTAATTAATTTTTCGTTTGCCCAATCAAAAGTACTTTTTAGAAAATGATATTTCCCAATAGAAATTGTTTCACTGCTTTCCGGTGCTTCCAAAATTTTTAAAGTACGTGTGGATATATGAAACAAATGACGCTTCCCTTCCACTATTGGTGCCAGAATTCCATCAACGGATTTTAAATCATTCACAAATTTAAATAACCTTGTTGTTTTACTGGTCTGAATAGGACCTGTAACAATCAGTATTCTTTTTTCTTTCATTTTGAATCCAAGAACAAAAAATTAAATAATACTGCATATGCAAATTTGAATAATTTTTTAATTCCTTTTACATTTTTAGTTTTATCCCACGACAGTTTAATCACCGATCTAATATCAGGGAAAAAATTAATTATTCCTTCAATCTCCTTAGCATGCTGCTGTTTTTTTTCTGATAGATTTTTTCTCACAATTTTTAACAACAAGGGGGAAATAAAATAATACCAAACCGCAATAACAACAACAGACCTAACCAACATAATTATTACTTTAAAAGCAACATTAGTATTCAGCTCGTTAAAGAAAAAGGATAGAAAAATCAACAATATTGAAAATGTAAAAAGTAATATACTGGAGGGCCTTTTCCACCATTTCCTTTTTTTCTTTTTATTCTTTTTAATCTCTAATATTGCAGAATCAATTTTTTCTCTATCAATTTTCCATTCGTTTGAGCTTCTGATTAATTTACTTGGAAATGTAGAGGCGTAGAATCCCGCAATGAATCCAGCTATTATATGTATTCCAATATATATTCCAACAACAATAAAACTAAAATTAACATTTTGAATGCTACTGTTTATCATACCTAATTGTGAAAACACAAATCTTATAAAGATATTAATCGATTCCCAAAGTGTAACTCCAAAAACTATTGTTAAAATAATTATCTTTTGCATTGATGACAATAAGAGAGAAAGAAAACCAAGTATAATTGCAGATAATTTATTAAATCCGTAATAAAATAGTAAATAACCAAGCATGCCCTGAAGTGCTACAGCAAAGTATGCTGTAAGCGGAGAATGAGGACTAACAACAAATTTTACTAAAATTACTTTTAACGTAACTTTAAGAACTTCTGATTTTGATTCAGAGAAATAAGCTATTAATGAAATAAAAACTACTGCAGTACTTCCAATAAATAAACCTGTTAGCGGAATTTTTAATGCATGCAGAATACCGCCTAATGCAGCTTCACTAAAAGCCCAAAGGATAGTAATTCTATTTATCGCTTTTATATTTTTTATTTCGATTTGCAAACTCTAAAAAATATTTGTATTTGAGTTTTAAAGATAATTTTATTTTTGTCTAAAAATAGTTTAAAAACAAAAATGCCGCTCATTTGAACGGCATTTTAAACTGTAATGTATTTCCGTTAAAACATACCTTCTCTATATGATTGGAGAGTTTTCATATAATTAGCTCGTTCAAAAGCTGCAGGCTCTCCAACTTTTTTCTGACTCATACTTCCCTGCATCATTTCAATTGAATCATATTCGTTTTCTTCCATCCAATTTTTAAGTCTATCCAATATTTCTGTAATTCTACCAATTCCGTTATGCAATAATTCTGAACACATCATAGCTACATCGCCACCAGCCATCATAACTTTTAATACATCTTGGTAATTATGAATACCGCTAGTAGCAGCCATACTTGCTTTTACATTGCTGTATAATATTGCAATCCATCTTAAAGGCAATCTCATTTCCCAGTTTGTACTTAGAACTAAGTTTGGCACAACCTCTAAATTTTCCAAATCAAAATCGGGTTGA
>JAJRZB010000282.1 GCA_024275455.1 Bacteroidota bacterium
ATAACAACTAATTGTGCACCAAGCCTTTTTGAATAAGACCTGGCAAGTTTTATTCCTCCTAAATCAGCAGCTACAACAACAAGATTTTCAACTTTATTTCTCCATATATCTAAAAAGATAGGAGAAGCATAAAGATGATCTGAAGGGATATCAAAAAAACCTTGTATCTGCGCAGCGTGTAAATCCATTGCAATAACTCTATCTGCACCGGCTATCGAAAGCAAGTTTGCAACCAATTTTGCCGTAATAGCAACCCTGGGCTGATCTTTTCTATCTTGCCTAGAATAACCGTAGTAAGGTAAAACCGCTGTTACTCTCGAAACAGAGGATCTTCTAGCCGCATCAATCATAATCAGCAGCTCCATCAGGTTATCTGCCGGAGGATGAGTTGATTGAATCAAAAATACATCGTCTCCTCGAATATTTTCTTTAAATTTTACCCATATTTCACCGTCACTAAACCTTTTTAACTCAAGAGCAC
Source organism: Bacteroidota bacterium (assembly GCA_024275455.1). GTDB lineage: Bacteria > Bacteroidota > Ignavibacteria > Ignavibacteriales > Melioribacteraceae. The sequence goes on from JAJRZB010000282.1 coordinate 482, forward strand.
CTAAAGTAGTCCCAAGATATTCTGCAATTTTTCTGGCTAATTCAGGGTTTGATGACCCTGAAAATATTCTTGGCGATGCTTTCATTTAAGTTAAAATAAATTGTTTTACAAATTTTATACAAACCATAAATATAGGTAAAACTATAAGTTATGTCAAACTTGTTTCACCAGGGAAAATATTGATAATTTAATTATCCTTATAAAGATAAGTAATTATTTTTTTCTCTTTTTTAATAAAAAGACCAATACAATAACTATTACAATTCCTGCAAGAGAGTATATCCAAACCGGGGTTTCTTTTAATCGAAATGGAATATAAGTAGCGGTAATTGTTTTACCAGTGCTGATATCATCTACAGTAAACTTCCAGATTAATTTATTTCTAGAAAGTGAATTGGCATTATGCCTAATAATTTCACCAGGCAGGTAATAGACATACTCAATATCTATGTTGCTTTTTGATAATCCAAACCCTGTTGTGACCGGTTGAATGAACTGAGAAAATATTTTTGTGTTTTCCGGACCTTCTTTAATAGATAATTCAGAGTGTTTAAAAAATTGAAGAAAATTTAATGAGTCAAAATCTGTAAATTTAAACTCAATTTGTGAATGAAGTGTGCTATCAGTAAAATCGTGATAAACATTAACATAATTAATATTGGTAAAAGTAGCTGAAAAACTACTGTCCAATGTGTCTTCGTTAAATAAACCTAACTTAGTTAAAAACAGAGAATCTAAGTCAGGGTCCATATCCATCCAATAATGGATATACATTTTACCAGAGTTATCTGTTCTAATTGTTGTTATTTGGTTATAATTTAAGCATGATTGCAGAAAAAATAAAAAGGAAGGAAGAACAATGTATAACAGCTTTTTTTTCATTTCTTTACACTATTGTTAAAAGAATATTTAACAATATAAAACAATTTAAAGGAAGAAAAGAATAATAATTCTATTTTGTGTTAACAAATATAAAAATATTGGAACTTATTAAGGGTTTTCTTTTTAAGATAAATACTTTATTTTTGCCGATTAAAACTCTGGAGATATATTATGCCAACATATGATTATAAATGTAACGAATGTAATTATACTTTCGAAGAATTTCAGAAAATGACGGATAATCCGCTGGAAGAATGTCCCAAATGTGGTGGAAAAGTAAAAAGACTTATTGGTGCAGGGGTAGCTCCGATATTTAAAGGTTCCGGATTTTACCAAACAGATTATAAAAATTCTGTTGCTGATAAATCAAACGGTTCAAAACCAAAAGAAGAAAAACCTAAAAAAGAAACAACTGCCAAAACAGATAAAAAAGCAGTTTAGATGTAAAATAGCTAAAAATCTAAACCAATTGAAATATAGTACTTAGGTTTAGAAAAATTCTGGGCATCATAAGTCCATGCCACATCAAATTTCCAAAGTAATATTAGGTAAAGTCTAACTCCAAAACCGGTTCCTACTAACAAATCGTTAGTAAAGGTTTTACCGGATACTTTTTTAAATAGCTTCAGTTTACCGTTTTCATTCCAAGCAGATCCGGCATCAATAAAAGCAACGCCCATAATGTTTTGGAAGAACAAAGGAATAGGTCCTGTTAATAAATAACGAATTAAAGGCATTCGCAATTCTAAATTAACAAGAGAGTATTTGGTACCTAAACGTTCCGCATAGTTATATCCTCTTAAGGGCAAAGCAGGAGTAAGAAAAACAAAGTCAGAAGCGGAAGTTAAAGGAACATCACCTGTTGCAAATGTTCTGTTTATCCAACTTTCGGTTCCACCCAAGAAAAATTTTTGTGCGTTTGGTCCGCTGGAATATCCTCCCGAAAATCTCATAACAAAAGAATAATCATAGAAAAATCTCATGTACTTTCTATAATCCCAAGTAAGAGTGATGAAGCGTTCTTTACTTCTACTGATACCTGGATTTCCGAATAAAGAAACGTTGTATCTTGAACCTTCAATTGGAGAAGTATATCCCCACATTGTATTATCCTTAACATAGGTAAGTGAAGGAATAATAAACGTTGCTTTATCAACCGGTTCTTCCAGATAATCTAAATTTTCTTTACTTACTCGTTGAATACTTAATCCTGCATCTATTCGGTGGAAAGTATTAAGAGGTAAACTAGCATATAAATTTCCGCCATAACTTCTAAATCTATATAATCCTGTACCAAATACACTGGAAAGATAAACAAATCTTGCAGTATGATACCCCGATATTCCATAGTTTATTCTTTTTGGTAAATAATAATAAGCCAAGCCGTAATCACTATTTTTTAAGTCAATTTGTAAACTTGTAGTCCCAATTAATCTATGGTTGCCAAGTACATCGCTAAAAGATAAAATAGTCGTGCCAAGAACTCCGTATAATGAACTATAACCGGCGTTAGCATAAATTAAGTCAGGTGAAAAATCAACTTTATATTTGTTAACTAAAAAATTACCGTTTTCATCTAGTTTTTCACTAAAAATAACTTTTGGTTCACCACTGTTTTGTGTTGAATCTTGGAATACATTATTTCTGGCAAAAATAAAATCAGTATAGTCTGTAATAATTGTATCTCTTTCTCCTTCGCCGTAGTCAATAATCTGACCGGTAAAAATTTTTGAATTTGATTCATCGGTTGAATCACTTTTGGGGACTGCTTTATAAACAAATTCTTTACCGGATTTAGGTACTATTTCTTCTTCAACGGGTTCATTTTCTTCTTCAACAGGTTGGTTATAAAATTGACTCATATAATCTGTAAATTCAAAATCTGTAACCTCTTCTAATTCAAAGGGATTATTTAACAAAAAGATGTTAAAACCGGAATTAAAGAAAGATGAGAAAACCAACTTTTTTGTATCGGCGCTCAACGAAATGCTTTCTATTCTATTTAATGAATTTGTTAACGGTACTGCTTCTAAGTCTAATACAGATTCAACTGTATCAGTATCATTAAGGAATATTCTTTTCTTAAAAATATTATCTATTCCGTTAAAATCGGATACGAATAAAATTTCCTTTCCATCGGCTGAAAATACAGCGGATTTCTCATCACTAAATTCCCAATCTGTTAGTCGTTCTATGTTACCGTTATCTAAATCCGCTAAGTATACATCCATTTGATAACTTTGCATATTTGCCATAGTAATTCCATCTTGAGGAATATCTTCTTTAGTAAAACCATTTCTATCGGATGAAAAAACTATTTTTTTGTTATCAGGTGACCAATTTGGAAGGTATTCGCTAAAAATATCATCTGTGATATTTATTAGTTTCTTTGTTAGAAAATTGTAAACATAAATATCGGATTGCTTTGCCGAACTACCAAGGAAAGCAATTTTTTCTCCATTCGGCGACCAGCTTACCGATTCAATACCGGGAAACTTAAATGGAAGATTTTCATCATCTCCGGTTTCAGTATCAATTATTTTAATTACATCGTATCCTTCACTTTTACTGGAAAGAGCAATTCTTTTATTATCAGGTGCCCAGGTTAGTGTTGGGTAGAGTATATTTAGCTCTTCCAGATTTTCAGTTTTACCACTTTCAATTACTTTTTTAATAACTTCGCCATCGTAACTATTCATAATATAGATATCTAAATAAACATCTCTATCTGAGATAAAAGCAATTTTATCGCCTTGCGGTGAAATTGCCGGACTTATATTATAAAACCCGCCAACTTTTTTATTATCAGTAAGTCTTTTTGCAAATTCATCCGGGTCTTTTCTTGATGCTATTTCAGGCCAGTATGTTTTCTTTAAACTTTTTTTCCATTTTTTATTTAAATCTTCTATTCCAATACCAATAGCTGCTTTTAATCCTCTTTCAACATTTCCTTTGCCTTTAACTACATGAAGGAGTTCACCGACTTTTTCATCTCCGTATGTATCAGCAATATACTTAAAAAGTGCCTGCCCTCCTCTGTAAGCAAAGTAACCACCGAGTCTGTTAATATCAGGTAAATACTCATTTATTATTGCATCTCTGATAAACATATCGGAATTAGTTTCCCAACCGCTTGATAAATATTCAGCCATTCCCTCGTGATACCAGATGGGAAGTTGAAGAGTAATACCTTTTGCAATTATATTTTGAATGGTTCCACCATAAAGCATATCTCTCATAACAGCATGTACAAGTTCATGATGAATTACATGTTTGAACTTGCTGAAAGAACCTTCAAAAGGGAATACTACTCTATTTTTAAAAGGTTCTGTAAAACCACCTGTACCCTGAGATAAATAACTATCGGAAGTATTGGTTTCTTGGAATTCATTATGCGAGTTATAAACAATTAAGGCAATTCTATTATTAACTTGATAATCAAGTCTTTGCTGAATGTCTTCTATTGCTTCTTCAGCTGATTGTGCGGTAAATTCGGCAGCATCTTTTCCTTCCATAGAAAAATAAATATCAAAATGTTTTGTTTGTATGTAATACCAGTTATGGTCTCTATATTGTACTCTGTTTTTTCCAAACTGCCCTAATATTATTGTTGATATGAAAAAAAGAATAAATACATTTTTCGGTAGTTTGTTCATTTAACTGCCTGACGTTTTTGTAATAATTATAAAAATAATTTTGCGATTATAAAAGTGTAAAATCGATCTCTCTTTTTTCTTCGTTAACGGATTTTAACTGAACCTTAACCTTATCTCCCAACCTGTATTGTTTTTCATTGGTGCTACCGATAATCGAATAACTTTTTTCATCAAGAGTGTAATAATCATCTTCAAGATCTCTTAAATGAATTAATCCTTCGGCAAGGTTACTGCTAAGTTCAATAAAAATTCCAAAATGAGTTATACCAGAAATTACTCCGTTAAAAGTTTCACCTATTTTATTTTTTAAGTACTCAATTTGTTTCAATTTAATTGATAATCGTTCGGCATTAATTGCGTTTCTTTCCATTAAGGAGGAATGTTCACAAATATCTTCTAACCTTTTCCATCCAAATTTACTTTTTGCTTCTTTAGAGATATAATTATGTATAAGTAAATGTGCAATTAAATCCGGAAATCTTCTTATTGGAGAAGTAAAATGAGAATAATACTTAAAGCCCAATCCGTAATGACCTATATTTTGTGTTGAATATATTGCTTTTGCCATAGACCTTATTGCGATTTCGTTAATTACAGCTTCCTCTTCCGTACTCCCCCCAGCTTCTAACAATTTTTGTAGCTCTCGGGATTTATTAGCTGCACTTGCATTAAAATAATAACCCAATGATTGAACAAATCTGGCAAACTCTTGTATTTTTTCTTCACTTGGTAAATCATGAATGCGATAAATAAAAGGAGTTTTCTCAATCTTCTTTTCTAAATTTACATGCTGAGAAACAATTCGGTTGGCTAATAACATAAATTCTTCAATTAGCTGGTGACTCTCATTTGTTTCTTTAATTTTAATGTCTGTTGGCAAACCGTTTTCATCTAAAACAAATTCAATATCTGGAGTAGTAAAATTTATACTGCCTTGGTAGGTTCTATCTTTACGTAATTTTTTGGCAATAGTATTTAGCTGAATTATTTCACTTTTGAAATCTCCTTTTTTACCTTCAATTATTTTCTGAACTTCGTCATAAGTAAATCTGCGTTTACTGTTTATTATGGTTTTTGCTATTTGATATTTTACTTGGTTAAAATCCGGACTGAATTCAACTATAACACTAAATGTTAATCTATCTTAGTTAGGTACTAAAGAACAAATATTGTTCGAAAGATTTTCGGGCAGCATTGGTATTACTTTTCCCACAAGGTAAACACTGGTTGCACGTTTTTCGGCTTCTTTAAAAATTTGAGTGCCTGGAAATACATAGTGACTTACATCTGCAATATGAATTCCTATTTGAAAATTTCCGTTAGAAAGTTTTTCTATGGAAATTGCATCATCAAAATCTTTTGCAGTTTTCGGGTCTATTGTGAAAACATTTTTATGTCTGAAATCAATTCTTTTTGATATTTCTTTTTTAGATATTTTTGGATTAAGGTTCTCAGATTCGTTAAGTACCGCTTTAGAAAACTTGTATCTAATTCCGAATTCCCTGGCAATTGAAGCAATTTCGGTATCGTACGCACCGGCTTTCCCCAGAACTTCAGTAATAATTCCTTCGGGATTAAGCAAAGCATTTTCCCATTCAATTTTGGAAACAACAACTTTATCACCATCCTTAGCTTTTTTAAGATTTTTTGAAGAGATATAAATATCACGGTGAATTTTAACATCATCAGGTTCTACAAAATAAAACGATTTGGTTTTGTGTAAAACACCCACAATTTCTTTTCGCTTACGTTCAATAATATTTACAATTTGTCCTTCGTGGTTTTTTCCTTTCTTTTTGGCAAATAAAGATACTTCTACTTTATCTCCGTCAAAAGCCGTGTTTAAATGTTTTTCAGAAATAAAAATATCGTTTATATTTTTATCCTTAATTAGTACAAAACCGTAATTCTGATTTTGAGAAAGCTGAAGTTGACCAATGAGTCTTTGTTTAGGGTTACGGTTTAATTTATACCTTTTCCCACTTTTATTAAGAAATCCTTCTTTTAATAAAAAGTGTAAAGTAGATTTAAATTCTTCGTAATCTTTCTTTTTAATCTTTAGTCTTTTCCCTAATGTCTTTGCATTTATTGATTGGTTGGGATTTGTGTTAAAGTAATTTTTAATTTTGTTTTTCATTTTTTACAGCCTTATAACTAATTTTTTATTTCAGTTGTAAACTCAAAAATTTTAATTTTAAAACTCGAATTTATATCTTAAACCAAGTTCTTGGATTTTATCCTCCGGATTTATTTCTACAACCGGACTTTTCTGCTCTAAGCGAATTAGAAAATTAGGATTAAGTAAATATTCAAGTTTTATGTCAGCTTTATTAAGCTGTAGATATTCAGTATTGCCTCCAAACGAATATCTAATATTATTATATTTTCCCGAGAATAAAAATTTATAATAATCTCCTCCGGAATATCTGTTTACTCTAATATTGGTTATTATTCCGCCAAGTGCAGAATTTAAGTATGAAGTTAATTGTGAACCCAGCAGAGAGTAAGCAGTATTTTCAGTAAAAGAGCCAAGTGTTGATTTTTGTTCCTCATTTAAATCTAAACTTAATTGGTTAAGGAGTACAAAAGTTAGAGCATTTGAGGCATCGTATCTTACATCGGGAATATCATTTTCAATATGAGAACGTCCCACATAAACCGATAAATTTCCTTTATCGCCCGATAAATTTTCACCAAGCTTTGAAAGGGGAGAGTTAAGTTTCAATTTAACTGCCACTTCTTCGGTTTTATTTGTGTTTTCAAAATTTTCAATTTCTCCAATATAGGTTGCAACAATATTTAAATGAGGATCAGTAACATCGCTTTCGAATCTAATGTGTCCTTTTGCATCAAAGGTCTTAAAAAACTCTAGTTGAGAACCATCCAAAAGCTGCAATGTTCCTTGAGTTTTAGTTTCTTCTCCTATAGATTCAAACTCTAACTCTCCGGTTGTTTCTACTCTTAGTTTTTGGTTTAGTTCGGGTGCAATTAAAAAATTAAATGTAGCAATGTTATCAATAATTATTTTAGTCTTAAAATCGAACCTTGTCTTTTTTTCATTAATAATTTGTCTTTCACTTTTTCTTGTATCATCTAAAATTCTAACAAATTTCATATTATTAAAATTTATTTTACTGCTGTCTTCTACAAATTCATAAATAATTCGTTCGTTTTTTCCAGCATTCTTTTCTTTCTTAGAAGCATAAACTAAATCGGCTTTATCAACAATTACATTACCATCAAATTTATATCTTCCATCAGAATAAGTGAAATTCCATTCATCATCAGTTTTAATAAATAAATCACCGAAAATACTTGCTTGTCTTGTTTGAGATTTTTTGCCCAAAAGAGCTAAATTACCTTTGGCTTTTATGTCAATTGAACTAAACGGGAATTCATTCAATTCTATTTTTCCGTATGCATTTATTGTCCCTTTATATTTGGAGCCGCCGATATTAGAGATTGAAAATTTATCAATGTCAATAGTTTGATCAATAAAATTAGCCTTTAATATTACTGAATAATCCAAATTATTATCTCTATAAGTAAAGTGTCCTTTCGGAACTTCAAAATAACCTTTAGTCTTAATATCATTAAATTTACCGGTAACATTTATTCTTGAATCGATTAAGCCTGATTGGTTTTTTATATAAGGGAGTAAATTTCCAAAGCTGCCTATATCAAAATTGTTTGATATTAGTGAGAGAGAAATTTCCGAATCATTATCAATCAATTCTGAAGTTTCCAAATAATTAATTTTAAGCGGTAAAATGCCATCAATTTTTAAAAGTGGAAGATTATTAACTGAACTTTGACTTGTAAAATCAATATCGATAAGAGAATTATAGTTAGCGTGATTAAAAGACCCGATAAGCGAACCAAAATTAACATTATTATAAGAAATGTCATTGGCGTGTAAATCACTTTTGATAGTTGGATTATAAAGAAACCCTGAAGAAGTTAAGTCTAAATTGATATTTGCTTCAAGCGGTTTATTAGCATTATCTAAAAAGTAATTAGAAAGTACACTCCCCGGTAAATTTTCAATATTAACAAAGAAATTATGACTTTCATCATTATGGATTTGTCCATCAATATTTATAGCAGTATTACCATTCTCTAAAATTAGATTAGAAAGTTGGACCCCGCTATCGGAAAAAACAACTAAGCTTGTATCATAATTAGTCCAAGGAATGTTTTTATAGTTAATAAGAATGTTATGAAATTTTATTTGTTCTGTCTGCGGAGTAGTTATAACAATACCTTCTAAGTTGGTGTTAAAATCTTCTCCCAAACTTAAAGAGGTATTAAAAAATAATTTACTTTGATTAAAAATAAAATCCGCTTCAATATCGTCAATTTCAATACCGGTATAAATTTTTTCTCCCTCAAGGGTAATTGATCCAAAGATTTTATTAAAAGAAACTTCTCTATTATCACGACTAAAATTTAAGTTAGCTTCTACATTTGATAAATAAATTATATCATTTTTCTTTTTGTTAAGCAGATTTTCAATTGAGATATCTGTAGAAATAGCAAAGTGCAGAGAATCATTTTTAACCACACCTTCACCAGATCCTGAGATATCAAGTTCATCATTATCTAAAAACAAAGCAATTAGTTCAAAATCTTTAAAAGTGAAATTATAGTTAAACTCCAAATTTTCATTTACAATAGAGGGAATTGATTCAGTTATGTTTTTGGTTTTAATACTGTCAGTAGTTGATTCTATGGGGTTAAGCTCATAAATTTTATTGGAAATAATATCGGCAATTGTTATTCCTTCGTAAACCAAAATATCTATTGCCTTTTCCAAAGAAAATTGTCCGTCAATATTAAAATCGACAAAATCTGAAACTAAATTAATATTTCTCAATTTATCATTTTTTAATAGGGATAACTTTATTACTGTTTCATCCAGATCCAAATTTCTTAAATAGGAGGGATTTAATTTTATCTCAAAGTCGCCAATTAACCGGTCTATCTCTAAATTTTCTCCTTCAGCAGAAAATGATAAATTTAAATTTGAAGAATCACTTAATTCATTTGTAAAACTCTGCAAATTGAAGTTGTTGGTCTCTCCGTAAATTGAGTATATGGGATGGTCATTGTTAGTAAGGTCTAAAGTTCCTTCAACAAATGTGTTGGCACCATTTATTAATGAAGAAATATTAAGATTAACAATTTTTGAATTGACAGTAGATTTTAAATTAAGCGAATCAATATCTATATCATTTATTAAACTTGAGGTAGCAAACAAATCTAAATTTGCTTCCATATTTTTAGGGTCAGTTCCAACTCCTTTTATTGTGCCATATCCGAAGATAGAAGTAGTAATCCCGATAATCGGTCCCAAATCAATATCTTCCGTATAGAAATCAATATCATACTCCATCAACTCCGGTTGTAAATCCATATAAGTATCAATAGTAAGATTTCCTTCATTAACATCCGAATTAAGTATTGCATGAAATCTTGTCGGTTCTCCTTTAAATTCCATGTTACAGTTATTTAGCACAACACCTTTATAATTAGGAATATCAAGCCCCTTTAACAAAGTATGAATTTCCGATGCAACAATTTTTGAATTATTCAGCTCAACATCAAAAAATAACTTTTCCGGAATGTGTAGGTTTTTTACTTTTCCCTTTAACTCCAAATGTGAATTAAGATAATCCAGATTAAGTTTTTTTACATTAAAATCTCCAAAATAACCTTCTGCAGAAAAACTTAAATTAGATTTGCCTTCCAAAAAATCAACTGCATTAATAAATGTGGAAAGGTCATCAAAGTTAAACGGTTTAGCTGTTAAATTTACATTTAAAGGGTAATCTTTAAATTCTTTTAAGTCAATGTTACTTAATAAGTTTAACTTATCTATAACCGCATTAATTTTTACATCTGAACTATCCGTAATAAAACTTAAATTTGAAACTTTTGCATAGTCTTGGGTAAACTCAAATGCACCGGAAAGTTTATTTAGATTGAACGAGCTGAAATTTGGATTTACAGAAAAATTATTCAGGAAAACTCTAACCAGGTTGGAGGAAAGATTTGCAAATACTTTGGCATTCAAAAAGATTCCGGATAATCTTAAATCATCAGAATTTATATGGTTATAATATTTTTTAGAGTTTATATTTTCGTAAGTCTGCTTTATAAAATTGAGATTGCGGAAATCAATATTATTAATTTGAACGGAGAAGGGGAATGTACTTCCTGAAGTATCTGCAGCAACCGGTTCTTTAGTTTTTGTTTCCTGTTTTGAAAGTTTAGAATAATTCCAAATTCCGTTACTATCCTGCTTCAAATTCAAAAATACATTTCTTATAATAAGATCTCTAATCAAAATTCTTTTTAATAAAATATGAATCGGGCTGCTCTTAACAATAACCTCTTGAGCTTTGAGCAGTGTGTCGTTATCTGTTACCAGAGTAGTGTTATTCAAAATTAATGATGATAGAATTGAACCATTAATACTTTCTATATTAATTTTTCCGTTTATACTGTTGTTTACTCTGGAGGTTATTTGGTCTTTTAATATATCTCTGAAAGTTTTGGTTTGAGAAAAGCCGAAAAAGACGATTAGTAAAAAAAGAAAAAAAGCAACAATACCAATAAATACATTTACGATTTTGTTTAGTATTGGTCTTTTAAATTTCTTAGTTTCTTTTTTAACTTCATTTGCCATTATAAGTATCTAATACTTTTTTAATTATTTTAGATGTGGATTGTAAATTTACGAATTTTATTGTCTTTACTTCACCACCTGATTTTTCTACAATGTCTCGGCCCACTATGTTTTCTATTGACCAATCTTCTCCTTTAACTAAAACATCAGGCAAAATTTTTCTTATCATCTCCTCCGGAGTGGGGTCATCGAACAAAATCACATAATCGACTGCTTTTAAGTTAGCAAGTAAAAAAGCTCTTTCATCTTCGTTAATTATTGGTCTATCGGTACCCTTAACCATTCTAACCGACTTATCTGTATTTAACCCAACAACAAGAACATCTCCACATTATTTGGCTTTTACAAGATAATCAACATGACCTGCATGTAAAATATCAAAGCATCCATTTGTAAATACAAGTTTTTTATTTTTTTGTTTCAGAGTTTTTCTAATTTCTAAAAAATCATCTAAATCAATAATAAAATTTTCCATTATAAATTATCACTTAAGGTTTTAAATAAAATATCTTTTTAAATGGGTACAATTCCTACTTCCTCACAAACCAATCCGGCAGCATAATTTGCAATGTAAGCAGCTTCTTTAATATTTGCACCGGTACATAAAGCAAAGGTTAGTGTAGAAATAACAGTATCACCGGCTCCGGAAACGTCAGCAACTTTTCGGGCTTTTGTTGGAATTCTTATTTCCTTTTTGTCTTTTTCAAATAATGCAATTCCTTTTTCTCCAAGTGTAAGTAAAACATATCTTGCATTCAAAATTTGAAGTAATTGTTTTCCCGCCTTAGAAATATCTGCATCGGTTTCAACTTGCATTCCTAAGATATCTTCAGTTTCTTTTTTATTCGGCTTAAATAATGTTACATTTTTATAGTTTCTGAAATTTAGAAATTTAGGATCGACTGATATTATTTTATTATTTTTATTCGCAATATCAATTACCGTTTCAATTAATGAAGGTGTTAAAACTCCTTTGTTATAATCTTGTAAAATAATTGCATCCAGATCTGAAATATTTTCTTCCAATAATTTAACTAATTTATTTGCTAAAGACTTTTTAATATAACCTTTACTTTCCTTATCGATTCTTACAATATGCTGGGTACCTGCAACAACTCTTGTTTTAACTGTTGTTTTACGGGTTTGATCAATTAAAATTCCATTTGTAGGAATATTGTATTCAGTAAGTAGGGAGGAGAATATTTTGCCATCCTCGTCATTTCCAATAATTCCAATTGGCAGAGGAGTTCCTCCCAATTTTAGAATATTAATTGCAACATTTGCTGCACCGCCAAATTTATAAAACTCATTATCAACTCCAACAATCGGAACAGGAGCTTCTGGTGAAATTCTGGTTACGTTTCCCCAAAAATATCCGTCCAACATCATATCTCCTATAACGGCAATTTTTTTATTGGAAAAAGATTTTTCAATTTGTTTGAGTTTTTTTATTTTTATCATTACAGCATATCAATTAAAATCGGGTATAATTTTATTAGCTAAAACAATTTTTCTTAGTCCGTCATCAGTCCCTAACCAAAGATTTGAACCATCAAAATTCATAGAAAAAACTGTATTGGGGATTAAATTATTTTCAACTTTTAACGATTTTAGAGAATTCCTATTAATTAAAACTAACCCTTTCCCAATATATTCTTTGGTTTCCGGGTTAAACTTATAAGTAGATACCCAAATATAGTTACCGGTTTGCTCTAAAGAAAATATTCCGCTGCCTTCAAAATAATTTTCCGCATTAAATTTTAACCATTCGATTTTCCGGTCGTACCTAAATACTCCTCCTAAATTAAAACTCGGATTCTTTTTAGGTACAAACTCATCGGTTGCAAACCATATATAATTTTGCTCGGGTAATATTTTAGAAACAGAAACTTGTATTCCCTCACTCATAAAAAAGTTAGTTTTATTATCATAAAATGTAAGGTCATCTTTTGTTTTACTAATTAGGTTTAACTTATGAACACCGGCTTCAACACCAATCCACAAAACGATATCACCATCTAAAGTTAATGTTTTAACTGAGTTTGTTTTATCATTTTTATTAACAGTTAAATTAATATCACTATACTTTCTTTTGATAAGATCATATTTAGAAAGATATTTAAACCGCCCAATCCACAATGTATTTCTTTTTTTATCGAACTCTAAACTTCTAATCCAATTACCGAATTGTCCGCCTAAACCGAATTTCCTTTTTTCCATCTTTTTCTTTTTTTATCGTAAATGTAAAGCCCGTCGGCGGAACCGGCCCAAACATATCTGTTCCCGACTTCAATACAGTAGAAAAAATCTTGTTTAATCTTTTTGTTTTCCGATGAAAAATTAATCCATTTGTTTGTAACTTTATCAAATTTGAAAATACCATTACCTTCTGTGGCAACCCAAATATCAACCCCGTCATTTTTAATATCTGTAACTCGGGTATTTCTTAAAAAAGATTCAATTTGAGCTTGTTGAGAAAAGAGAATATTATCATTGGCAAAAGTTAAAGAAAGAATTACAACCCAAATTAAATTTTCGAACAAAAGTTTAATATTTGATTTCATTGCGGTTGGGGCTTAAAACTCGTTTGAATGAGTTAATTCAGGAATGAAGTTTGCATTAAAAACATGAATAAAACCTTCAATTATCTTTTCTTGGAGTTCAAAAACATTAATGCTTTCTTTTAGAATTGATGATAAATCAGTAGTTTTTTCAGAAATACTTTTTCTTAAAATCTGTCTTTTTTCTTCATCAACTTTTAAATAATTTACAAGATTTTGATGGTAGGGTCCAATCAAAATAGAACCATGCTGCAATAATGTTGAACCTATTTTTCTTTGGGCACTTCCGACTAATTTTTTCCCGTTATACTTAATCTCGCTTTTAGCTGTGCTGCCAAAACAGATTGCTCCTTCACTTTCTTTTAATAATTTAGGGAAATCCGGTTGTTGGGTTTCCAGAGCAACATCAGTTAATTTTAAATGGTACTTTTTTAATCCGAAAACCAAAGCATTTGAAATACTTTTATAAAATTCTAATCCGTTTATATCCGTTACATTAGGAATTATAACCGAATATGTTAATTCTTCAGCGTGCAAAATTGCTCGGCCTCCAGTTGGTCTTTTTACAACATCAATATTATTCTTTTTTGCCTGTTTGAGGGTTATATCATCGAAAGACTGGTTAGCTCCAAGTGAAATACAGTAAGGCTGCCAACCATAAAATCTAAGAATGGCAGTATCTGGAGTACAATTTTTAGCTAATTCTAAATCGTATTCCATATTATACTTTCCGGAAAAAGTGTTATATTCAATTAAGCTCCAATTCACTTTTTAATTATTCCTCTTGTGCTTTCTTCTAAAAATTTAAGAACGGTAATTGCATTTTTATCATCACCATATTTCTCTTTAACTTTTTCCTTAGCCTGAGATAAATTTAATTCTTGAGAAAAAATAAGTGAGTAAATATCTTTTATTGTAAAAATTTCGTCGTTTGAAAAACCTCTGCGTCTTAATCCGATTGTATTAAGTCCATTGTATTTTAGCGGTTCTCCGGCAGTAAGAACAAAAGGAGGAACGTCTGCAATAACTCTATAGCCGCCCCCGACCATTGCATGTTTACCTATTTTACCAAACTGATGAACCATAGAACCACCGCCCAAAATTACCCAGTCGCCCAAATGAACATGACCGCCAAGTTGAACAAGATTTGCAAGAATACAATTATCTCCTACAACGCAATCATGTGCTACATGGGAATATGCCATAAGTAAACAGTTTTTACCGACTACGGACTTTCCCGATTCAATTGTTCCTCTGTGTAATGTAGCAAATTCTCTAACAATTGTTCCATCTCCAATTTCAAAAGTAGATTCTTCATTAGCAAATTTTAAATCTTGAGGATGATTTGAAACAGAAGCCCCCTGATAAATTTTTACATTATTACCAATTCTGGCTCCGTTGTAAATGCTTACACTTGGACCAATAATACAATCATTACCAATAATAACATCATCTTCAATAATTGTATATGGTCCAATTTTAATATTTTCGCCTATTTGAGCAGCAGGGCTGACATAAGCAGTTGGATGTATATCTGACATAAATTATTTACCTTATTCTCTGTCAATAATAGCTGCTTTTAGTTCTGCTTCTGCTGCAACTTTATTGCCTATTTTAGCTTTTGCTTTTATTACAACAAATCTGTCTCTTTGGCTTACTAATTCAGCTTCCAAAATTAATTGATCACAGGGTACAACATGTCTTCTAAATTTTGCTTTATCAATACCCATAAATACAACAAGTTTTTCTTCAGGGTTGGGAACGGAATTTAACATCATAATACCGCCGGTTTGGGCTAAAGATTCAATAATTAATACACCCGGCATTATTGGTCTGCCCGGGAAATGCCCCGGGAAAAACGGCTCGTTAGCAGTTACAGATTTAATTCCTATTACTTTTTTACCTAATTCCAAATCAATAATTTTATCAACAAGTAAAAACGGATAACGATGAGGTAATATTTTTTGAATTGCGACTGTATCAAAAACAACACCTTCTTTTTTTACATGCTGATATTTCTTTTCAATTTGTTTTTGTAAATATAACTTTCTGATTTTTTTTGCAAACTCTACATTTGATTTATGACCGGGACGGGCTGCCAAAATTTGAGCTTTTATTGGTGCTCCGATAAGTGCCAAATCTCCAATCATATCTAATAATTTATGACGTACAGGTTCATTTCTGAATCTTAAATTATTCTCATTTAAAAAACCACTAGCTCCGACAGTAATTTCACCTTCGAGTCCCAATTTTTTTGATAAATCTTGGAGTTCGTTTTCTTTTACTTCATGATCAACAATTACAACGGCATTTTCTAAATTTCCACCTTTTATTAATCCTTGATCTGCTAAAGTTTCAACTTCACTTAAAAAACAAAATGTTCTGGTCGGAGCAAATTCAGTAATAAATTCTTTTTCCAAATCGAATAAGCCAGTGTGCTGACTGCCGAGAGCAGGATTATTATAATCAACCATAACAGTCATTCTAAAACCGTCTAATGGAAGAGCAACAATATCAACCCCTTCTTCCTCATTATGGTACTTAATCATCTCATCAATAATCAAATAATCTTTAGGTTCTTTTTGTTTTACAATACCTGCTTCAAGTAATTTATCAACAAAAGGTTTTGAACTTCCATCAGCAATAGGAGGTTCAATTCCATCGAGTTCAATTCTAACATTATCAATTTGTAATCCTGCTACTGCAGCTAAAACATGTTCAACAGTAAATACTTTTGTATCACCTATTCCAAGCGTAGTTCCTCTTGAAATGTCAACAACATATTCGGCGAGTGCCGGTATTTCCAAATTATCACCTAAATCGGTTCTAACAAATTTAATTCCATGATTATCAGGTGCCGGTTTAAATGTCATTGTACATGATGTTCCTGTATGTAATCCTTCTCCGGAAATTGAGATGGTTTTTCCTATTGTAGTTTGTAGATCAAGCATTAAGCATTTTCCTTTTCTTTGTCAGTAATGTTTTTTGATTCTAATTCTAATATTTTATTTTCTAAGGCTTTTATTCTTTCTACATATTTTGGTAAAGACCTTAAATGAGCTTCTAACTTTAAAGTGGTTTTTAATTCTTTTGCAGGTGAACCAAAGTAAACGCCCGGTTTTTTTATTGCTTTTGATATACCACTTTGTGCTCCTATCATAACTTTATCTGCAATTTCTATATGTCCTACCGAACCGACTTGCCCTGCAATTACACAGTTACTTCCTACTTTAGTACTACCGGAAATACCGGTTTGTGCAGAAATAACAGTATCGTTACCGATTTTTACATTGTGTGCAATTTGTATAAGGTTATCTAACTTAACCCCTCTGTGTATTATTGTTGAACCAACTGCAGCTCTATCGATGGAAACATTTGATCCGATTTCTACATCATCTTCAATAATTACGTTACCAATTTGTGGTATTTTTTGGTAAATACCGTTATCATCCGGTGAATATCCAAAACCATCAGATCCAATAACAGTACCGGAATGGATAATAACATTATTTCCGATTAAAGAATTTTACCTTATTGTTACATTAGGAAAAATAAGAGCATTCTTACCAATTATACAATTATCCATAATAACAGAATTATGAAAAATTTTACTGCCTGATGCTATAGAACAATTATTACCGATTACTACATTTATTCCTAAACCGACATCTTTACTAATATTGGAATTTACACCTACAATGGTTGTAGGATGAATCCCTTCAAGAACAAATTTAGGATTAAAAAATTTTCTTACGATATTCTGAAATGCAATATTTGGCTTATCAACTTCGATGTAAGTTAAATTACTGTTTGTTTTTTCTATCTCAGGAGAAATAATAATTACAGAGGCCTTGGTATTCTTTAAATAATCTTTATAAGAAGACATATATAGAAAACTAAGATCTCCCTTCTCAGCATCTTGAATATTTGATAAGTTCGATATGGTTATATTGGCGTTACCAATAATCTTTCCATTAATAAAATCAGCAATTTCCGAAATTTTGATTTCCATTTGGTCCAAATAAAAGTTGATTGAGCATGACACTAAATAATTATACAATCACAAAAGTAGGGAAAATTATTAAAATATTTTAGGAATAACTAATAACAATTAAAATTCGGTCTTTTGATAGAAACCTTTGCATAACCTATCTTTTGTTATTGTAAACCTCTATTCTATTTTTCAAGGTTCGCAATCTTCTACTTTTTGGCTGATTGCTTCGGGAAAACTCCTAACAATGATATAAGTTCGTCTTATTTCGAAATTATTCAAAGCCTTCAAATAAAATACAATTGCTTAGGTTTTACCATCATATAAAAATCTCGAAGGTTTAGTCAGTTTACGATTTCTTATATCATTATTCTTAAAAATATACCATATTTTACTGAAGTTTACTCAATACTTGCGGTGTAATATCATATTCTTCTTTCGCATACAGAAAAATTAGATCTCCGCTTCTATCAAAAACAAAGTCAAGTTCATGTTCGACAGCAACTTCTTCAATTACTGTAAACACTTGATTTTGTATCGGTTTCATCAGTTCCTCTTCTTTTTTAAAAAGTTCTCCGTTTGCTCCGAATTTAGCTTGTTTAAAGTTTTCAATTTTTTCCTCCATAGCAACAAGCTCTTTTTCTACCTCCGCTTTTTTTTGTTTTCCCATTATAAGTTTACGTCTTTCATAATCATCAAAACGTTCTTTCCACTCAGCTTGCATTTTTTTTAATTCTTTCTGCCATTCTTCTATTTGAGCATCAATTTTTTTTTGGGCATCTTGTGCATCTGGTAATTGATCCATAATAGCTTGCGAATCTACATAACCTATTTTAAGTTGGGCTGAAATTTCTGAATAGAAAAAAAGAAGGAACAATACCAGAAGGGAAGTAAGATTTTTCATACCGAACTCCGTTTTATTTTGTAAAAAGAGAGGTTTGCAGTTACTTTTGTAGATAGTAATTTACAAACCTCTTTAAATAAAGTAGAAGTATTTAAATTTACTTACCTCTTTTAAGTTTATCTAAAACAATATTTGTCAAATCATATTTTGGATCGGCAAACAATAATACTATATCACTGTTTTTATCAAAAACAAAATTCATTCCTTCGGCTTGTCTTACTTTATCAATTGCTTTTAGAATATCTGCTTTTATTGGTTTAAGTAGTTCTTCTTGTTTAATAAACAACTCACCATTAGGTTGACCAAATTTTTGTTGTCTGAATTGTTGCATTTGTTGTTCTTTTTGAACAAGTTCTTGCTGAACTTCTCTTTGTTTTTCAGGAGTCATGTTTGTAAATTGTTTTTGAGCTTCAGCATAAGCAGTTTGCAAATCAGATGTCATACTATCTAAAGATTTAGTCCATTTAGAAGTTAACGCATCTAAATCACTCTGAGCTTTAATAGCCGGAGGATATTGTTCTAAAATTGTTTGAGAATTAACCCATCCAATTTTTTGGATATCTTGTGCATATAATGAAATTCCTACAAAAAGGAATATTAAAAGAAATTGTAATGTTCTCAATTTAACCTCGTATTTTGTTATTTGTAAATTAAAAGCCTCTACCAAATTGCAAATGGAATTCCCATTTCGGATCTTGACCATCAACAGCTCGTCTATCGAAACCATATCCGTAATCAAAACCGATGAGACCAATAGGATTTATTAAAATTCTTGCTCCTAAACCGGCAGATTTTCTTAGATTAAATATATCAGCCGTTTGTAAAGTTTCAAATGTATTGCCAGCTTCTGCAAAAGCTAAAACATAAATAGGCATTGGTTCTAAAGTTAATGCTGCTCTTATTTCAGCAACATATTTAGCTTTTACCCTACCGCCAATTGTTAAACCATTCGGGCTAATCGGTCCGACACTTCTATCGGCATATCCGCGTAAAGGAGTTGTTGCAATAACAAGTCCGTTTCCACCCATATATAAAAATTCAAATGGTTGAATGGTTGTACCTTTTACTATTTCGTGAATATAACCTAAATCTACTCCGGTATAAAAAGTTAATCTATTCGAATTAAACAATCTTCTGTACCAATCAGCTTTAAATTCAAACTTATAATAATCTACGTCTCCGGGTAATAATGGTCCACCAGAGAGTTCTCCGCTTAGCAGTATTTTTGAACCAATTGAAGGGAAAATTGGATTATCAATGTCATTTCTACTCACAGTTAAACCAAGTGTGTATTGTCTTGAGATACCTTCAGCATAATAAGTCCTTCCATCAATTACATCATTATATTGATACTTTAGTAAACCTTGTAAATAAAATCTGTCATCCGGCCATTTTAATCTTCTTCCGGCACGAAGAGTAATACCGGATTGTCTTAAGTCATAAATATATTGTTGTCGGGTATCAAAAATATCAAATCCTAAAGATGTGGGAGTATCTAAAAACCACGGTTCTGTAAATCCGAGAGTTAAAGTTCTGTAGAAATTACCAACACCAAATTGCCAGCTAAAATTTAATACTTGTCCGCCGCCAAGCTGAAATGGTTCTGTAATAGAAAAGTTTGTTAAGGTTACACCGATTGATCCACTAAAACCCCATGATCCGCTATAACCAACAGATGCGTTAATAAAATCGCTCGATTTTTCTTCAACACTATAAACCAAATTTACTATACTATCATTTGCATGTCTGTAATCAACACCTTTTGAGTATAGTTTTTCTACATTGAAATAGTTTAGATTTGCCAATTGTTGAATACTTCTAAAAATATTACTTCTTCTAAAATAATCACCGGGAATTGTGTATAATTCTCTTCTAATTACTATATCTTTTGTTCTGTCATTACCGTTTATATCAACTTTCCCTATTCTGAATTGACTGTTTTCCATTATTTTTATAGTTACATCAATTGAATCTTCACCGACCTTTTTTTCGGTAGGTACTTGCCGGAAAGTTAGGTACCCATTATCCAAATAAAGAGATGCAACATCTGTTTGAGCTTGGTTGCCCATCAGATTTTGGTTAAATAATTCAAAATTATATATATCACCTTTTCTAAATCCAAGTCTTTCAGATAAAGCAGCATCCGGGTAAACAGTGTTTCCTACCCAATTTATATTTCTAATTTTATATTGAGGTCCTTCGTAAATATTTAGAACAATATCCATGAATTTTTTATCTTCCGATAAAGTTAACGAATCTGATAGAACCTCAAAATCTCGATATCCGTTTTTCTGGTAGAAAGTTTTCAACAGTTCTTTATCTTTTTCATAATCTTCTTTTTTGAAATTTGCAGAATTCCAAAATTTCCACCAAGTATCTTGAACTGTCTCGTCAAATTCAGATCTTAGTTCATCATCATCAAACGCTTTGTTATTGTTAAAAGTTATGCTTCTTACAATAACTTCATCTCCTTCAACAATATCTAAAACTAAAACCAGCCTTTCTTTTATTCTGCCAATTATATTTGATCTGATATCAGGATTATAATCATAAACAATTTCTTCCTGATCTGTGCGGTCGTCAATATTTCGCCAAGTTACGGTTATTTCATCTTCGGATGTATCTGCTTTAAAGAAATCGAACTTCAAAGGGGTTATTGTTGCATTTAAAAATCCGTCATCTTCGTATAATTTTTTGATTTCTAAAATGGTTTTACTTATTTCTTGAGGTTTAAGAGTTTGACCGCTAATGAACGGAACAACTTTATTTATATCATCATCGCTTAGTTCATCGTTGCCGCGTAAAAGAGTTTTTTCAATTCTCGGCAGTTCTTTTACTTTTAATAATAGGAAAACACCTTTATCGATTTTTTTATCAATCAGAATTTGAATATCTTCAAAAATTCCCAAAGCCCAAAGTCTTTTAATTGCATTATTGGTTGCGTCACCGGGAATTTCAATTTCTCCGCCTTCTCTTAAGCCGCTGTTGGCAATAATTGTATTTGCATCAGCGGTTTTATTTCCCTCGACCGAAATACCCAAAATTTTATAATTTACTCTATTAAATTGCGAGTAAATGTTCGGGTTAAATAATAGCAGAAATAATATTGTAAACTTAAGCCAGTTGATCGGAAAGCTTATATTCATTTTTACTCTTTTTGCGAGTTTTTGAAACTTGTTCGCTGATGAGTCCAAATCTTCTCTCTCTATGTTGATAGTCTTCAATTGCTTCAATTAAATTTTTACAGTTAAAATCCGGCCATAAAACTTTTGTTACAAACAATTCCGAATAAGCAATTTGCCAGATTAAAAAATTACTTATTCTTTGCTCCCCGCCGCTTCTAATCATTAAATCCGGATCTGGAATACCGGCGGTAGATAATTTTTCGGAAAAGTATTTTTCCGAAATATCATCAATATCAATTTTATTTTCCGCATAATCTTTTGCTGCTTTTTTTACCGCCTCAAGAATTTCCCACCTTCCACTATAACTTAAAGCTAAATTAAGAACAAGGCGTTTATTGTTCTTTGTTTTTTCTTTTGCATGCTACAATTCTTTTTGTACAATTTGCGGCAGACTGTTTTCATCGCCGATTGTTGTAATTTTTACATTATTTTTGTTTAGTTCATTTGTTTCGTTTTTAAGACTCCTTACCATCAGCCTCATTAAAGTTGTTATTTCTTTTTGAGGTCTGTTCCAATTTTCAGTGGAAAATGTATAAAGAGTTAGATACTTAACTCCTAAGTTAATACACGATTGAACCATTGTTCTAACTGTTTCAACACCCTTTCTATGTCCGGCAGCTCTTGGTAAATTTTTACTTTTAGCCCACCTTCCGTTACCATCCATTATGATAGCAATATGCTCGGGTATGTTACCAGCTTGTTTGGCTCTTTTTATTAGTTCTAAATCTTTTTCACTTAAGGTTTTAGCCAAAATGAAACTCTCAACAATTTTAAATCAGAATATTCAAAATAACCGACCTTCTTCTAAAAATCAAGGTTGTTGAGTTATATAACTTTTTTATTATTTACACAATAAAATTGTACAACATAAAACTAAATTAGTTCTCAAATAAATTTAGTGTAAATATTTTTGACTGATTTTTAGGGAGAAGCTTATACAAAACATAAATTGTTTGCTCATATTACACAAAGTGAATAGTTCGGCGATATTAACTAAAGTAGAACATCTCAATTTTGAGTGTACTTAAGATTATTTGCGGAGTTTAATCTGAACACGTTGAAGAATATAAAATGACAATTAGTCAGTTTTTCAAAGGTTTCTATGATTAAATTGTTTGGTTGATTAAAATTAGAAAAAAAATAAATTGAATCATGTGAAATGAAGTTACAGCCATTAGTTTAACAAAATATTAATTTCCTTTAGATTGTAATTCACTGCTTATAGCAACAACTTTAATATTTTTTTGTGCATTTTCACTTAAATTTGAAACACACATTTTAACTTTGTTGAATAAGTGTTTTGGAACTCCAACAAATAAAGTAACTTTTCTGTTAGAATATTTTGTATGACGAGTTGCTAAAAATTCTAACTTGGAATAAATTTTTGGATTATCCAAATCTTCTTCCGTTAAGGTTACACCAATTGCATATTTCTTTTTTAGTTTACCAATTGCATCCACTTCGTATCCGCCAACACTTTTAGGTTCGGGTAAATATGTACCGAATTTTCTACTTAAAGTAAGATAACCGTTCCGCCAAAAATGATTTACCAAATCATCAACTTTTCTCTGTCTTATACTTTCCTTCATTTTAATACCCTAATTTAATATTGGTAAAATGGGAATAATGGGAGAAAATTTTGTGTTAGAAAGAACCTTAATGTTAAAAATTTTATTAAACTCAAACATTTTTATTTCATTGGAGTTGTTAACACGACCGTAAATTACTTTATGTCCGTCTCTATTTACAGCCAAAAAATATGGTTCCAGTTCAATTGGATTTAGTTTATATAAAAATTTTAATTTTTGTCTGCCAAGAATTGCAGTATTAAAAATTTCCGATTTCATAATTTACCTTTAGTTATAAATTCTGTAAACACCAACAACTTTACCGAGAATTGAAAAATTGTCCCTTTTTGTAACTTCAATATTATTGTAGTTTTTATTTGCCGGAATTAAATTAATTTTACTTCCGGATTTTTTGTACCTTTTAACAGTAGTATCATTATCAACCATTGCTATAATTATATCATTATTTATTGCATCATTTTGCGATTTTACAATTACTGTATCACCTTCAAAAATTCCATCGTCTATCATACTGTCGCCGCGTACTTTTAAGCCAAAATAGTTATTTCCTTTATTAATTAGACTGGAATCGATGTATAAAGTTCCCTCTATGTTTTCTTCGGCAAATACCGGATAACCGGCCGCCACTCTACCTAAGATAGGAATTTCAACAGAATTGTTTTCTTGTATTTCATTAAAAAGCGATAAAGATTTATCCGTAAGAGAGATTGAGCGATTTGAATTGCTGTCAATGTTAATGTATCCTTTTTTAATTAGTGCATCCAAGTGACGTTTAACACCGAATGTACTGCTAATACTAAAGTGTCTCCCAATCTCTCTATACGTTGGAGGGAATCCGTTTTGATCTAAAAATTTTTTTATGAATTTTAATATGTCTTCCTGCCGGTTTGTCAAAATTTGCCTCTAGTGTTATTTTGTTCACTATAAATATAGTGATAAAATGTTCACTATGTCAAGTTGTTTTTGCGGTACTTATTTTGTTTCCAAAAATATATTTGTTACGTTAGTACCAATACTTTTCCTTAAAGCGATTTCTCATAAACATTTTAGAAAGTGAGCCTTTTATGAAATTAAGAATATTAACCTATAATATAGAATGGTTTAACCGTTGTTTTAATACGGATAATAGTATGAAAACCGATACTGTTTCAGTTAAGAAAATGGATGCAGTATCAAATGTAATTAAAAAAATTAAGCCTGATATTCTCGGAATTATTGAAGCTCCGAACAGTTCAAAAACTACTGTAGAATCGGCAGTTGTAAAATTGGAGAATTTTGCAAACCATTATAACCTTTCTATAAATAAAGGGATTACCGGATTTATTTCTGCCGGACATCAAGAAATTGCAGTTTTGTATAACCCGGATAAATTACAAATTAATCATGTTCCGGGAGGTAAATCGAGTTCCAAAAAAAATCCGCCGTTTAACAAGGATTTTTTTTACGATACGGATGATGATAAGGTTAAAGAAGTGTATAAATTTTACAGACCGCCGTTAGAGCTTGAAGTTGAAACAATCAGCAGCGGAAAAAAAGTTAGAATTATTGTTGTTCACACAAAATCGAAAGGTATTTTTTCCAATTTGGATAGACTTCATTGGGAAAGAGAATCCCGCAGAAACAGAATTAAATTATTTGCCGAATGCAAATGGATACGAAACAGAATAGAAGAATGGCTTGAGGATAACCATAATGTTATTGTTATGGGTGATATTAATGACGGTCCGGGAATGGATTTTTATGAAGCAAAATATGGTAAAAGTGCTGTTGAAGAAATTATTGGTGATGTTTTTAATTATGAAACATTGTTAAGGAATTTTACCGGAAGACCCAAATGGACTGCAAAAGGATGGAAGCCTGCTTCAGCAAGATTTAAGGATTCTTTTACAAGAAAATATGTAAATGTTTTAATTGATCATATTTTTGCATCAGCCGGGGTTAAAGTTGCACAGGGCAATGCTTTTACTATTTGGAATCCTTATGAGAATGATGATGCCAAACTTTTTATGAAGGACTTAAAAAATTCTTCAGACCATTTCCCGGTTAGTCTTGATATTATTTTATGATTTTGTGCAAAATAAAAAAGCCGCAATTGCGGCTTTTTTATTCAATACGTTTAATAATAGTGGGTTACTCAATATAAGTCATCCAGCCGAACTTATCTTCTTTAGTCCCATATTGAATGCCGAGGATTTCTTCATAAAGTTTTGTGCCTAATTCACCCGGGTGTTCATCACTAAATTCCATAATAGTATCTTTATATTTTAATTTACCTACTGATGAGATAATTGCGGCGGTACCTGTTCCGAAAATTTCTAATAAATTCCCGGTATTATATCCGTCAACTACTTCTTGAATTGAAATCATTCGTTCAGTTATATTATATCCCCAATCTTTTAATATATCAATAACTGACATTCTTGTTACACCGGGTAATATAGAACCTGTTAACATTGGAGTAACAACTTCATCTTTAAAATGCATAAAGATATTCATCGTTCCAACTTCTTCAATATATTTTTGCTCAATTGCATCTAACCATAAAACTTGTGTATAACCTTCCTGTCTGGCTTCTTGTTGGGCTAATAAACTTGCGGCATAGTTGCCTGCAGTTTTGCAATCTCCAACTCCTTTGCGTACCGCTCTAACATATTTATCGGTAGCAAGAATAGGAACAGGTTTGAAACCTTCCGGGTAATAAGGTCCAACCGGACTAAGCATAATAATAAATTTATATTGATCTCCGGGTTTTACACCAATAAAAGGATCGTATGCAAACATCAAAGGACGAATGTAAATAGAGTGACCTTCTTTTGTCGGTATCCAATCTTGCTCAAGTTTAATTAGTTCTTTAAGCGCTCCAAGGGTTGTTTCCATATCCAATTCAGGCATGCATAATCTTTTTGCTGATCTGTTCATTCTTTCAATATTTTTATCGGGTCTAAATAAAGCTATTTTCCCATCGGCATGTTTGTAGGCTTTTAATCCGTCAAAAATTGCTTGTCCGTAATGAAAAACAAGTGCAGCGGGTGAAATGTTAAAATCACTAAACTTTTTAATTACAGGAGTTTGCCATCCTCCTTTCGCTTGATCAAAATTCATTTCTAACATATGTGTTGTAAAATTTTTACCGAAAACTAGGTTTTCCGGAATTTCCACATCAGTATTTTTTTCAACTTCCAAATAATTAATGTTATTCATAATTTTACCTTATTTTAACCTTTAAGAAGTAAACTCATTCTAAATTTATTGTTACAATATAAAATAAATGACCAATTTATCAATCTAAAAAATACTAATTTGTCATATTTAATCATATAATAAAAATAATAATTACCCGCTTGTGTAGTTATTTTTATGCAATTATTTATATATTTTTAGTGTCAAAATTTATTGTCAAATTAGGTGATTGAAAATATTTTCTCATATCTCGGTAAAAGAACTTTAAGTTTCTTTCAGGAATTTGGGCAGGTCTCAATACTTTTGTTAAAAGTCATCCGTTCCTCTTCCAGAATAATTAAAAATAGAAAACTTGTGCTTTCTCAAATGGAACATATAGGAGTTAATTCACTGCCTCTAGTAGTTATAATTGCAATATTTACCGGGGCAGTTGCTGCATGGCAAGCTGCTTATCAACTAAAGGGTTTAGCACCGGTTTCGTTTCTTGGTACTGCAACTAGCAGAGCGATAATTACTGAATTGGGTCCGGTTTTAACAGGAATTATTATTGCCGGAAGAGTTGGAGCTTCTATCGCAGCAGAGTTAGGTTCAATGAAAGTTACCGAGCAGATTGATGCTCTTGAAACAATGGGAATTAGTAAAATAAGATATTTGGCAATGCCAAGATTTATTGCCTCAATAATAATGTTACCAATCCTAATTGTTTTTGCAAATACAATTGCAGTTTTGGGAGCATATTTAGTATCAAATTTTTTTCTCAATGTTTCTTACACAGTTTTTTTTGATTCGGTAAAAAGATTTTTTACTATGGGTGATTTTGTTTTTGGAATGTTTAAGGGAATGGTTTTTGGCGGTATGACGGCACTGCTTGGCTGTCATATTGGTTTTAGAACAGAGGGAGGAGCAGAAGGAGTTGGACTATCTACCATTAGGTCGTTTGTGGTTTCATCGGCAGTAATTTTAATTTTAGATTATGCATTATGGTCGCTGGTCTTTTAATATTTACGGAATAATTAACTTTAAATAATTATCATAACTATTTGACTTATAAAATATTATCCATATAATTGTAGTATGGTTAGAAAATTTTTTGACATATTTTTTGGAATTCTGTTATTTATTTTAACTTTGCCGTTATTGATTATCTTTTCTTTAGTGGTACTGCTTGAAACAAGGAGTTTTCCTATCTTTTCCCAAGATAGAGGCTTAACACTAGACAAATACAGATTTAAGATATATAAAATAAAAACGATTAAAGATTCAACCAACGGAATTTCCCACTTGACTGAAGAAGATATTTTTCTAAAGCCAACTTTAAAAGAAAAAGTTTCTCCATTCTCACGTTGGTTAAGAAAAACCGGATTGGATGAATTGCCACAATTGGTCAATGTTCTTCTCGGTCAAATGAGTATTATAGGTCCGCGCCCATTAATGTTGGAAGATTTAAAAACAATGAAAAGAATTTCCCCGGAGCTTTATTCGAGGAGAGAACAAAATAAAAATAAACCGGGAATCTCAGGTCTTTGGCAGCTTTTTGGAAATAGAGATGAGGGAATTATAGGTATGGTTGCCCTTGAATCTTTATACGAAAAAGTAGCTTCTCCTTTCTTAGATTTTAAGTTAGTATTGTATACCACATCAGTTGTCTTTCAAGCAAAAAACTCTGATTCTATTTTTTTTACACAAAGAGCTAATCCTTCTAGAGTAAAAACTATTATTGATAGTTCATCAAAACTTAAAGTAACCTTAAATATGCCAGAAGGAATTGCAAAATTTATAATAGAAAAAGTAGAAAAACATGAAGGGAAATATACGGTTGAAATACCTTCCGACTGGTGGTATGTAAGCGATTCTTATAAAACTCATCTGAAGAAAGATAGGGGACTTAAAATTTTACCTTTCAATCAAGACAGCTTAAAAAAAACGAAAAAAAACGCCTCTTAATCACTTATTAATTTGCATTTAAACAATATTTATTAGTATAATTTTAATTATGATTTTATACTTTAAGTTTATAAAGTAAGAATTTTAGATAAATGCAATTACGATAATGCATTAAGTGACTTAGTTAAACAATAATATAAAAGAATATATATATAATATTGCATTTATTGAATTTCTTTTAGTTAAGATTAAAGATATATAAAGTTAAATATAATAAGAATAGTTATAATGTAACATAATGAAGCTAATCTAAATTATTGGTTTAATTATAATCGTTAACTTAGCTTGAATTAACACTTTGCAAATATAGAAGTGCTTAATAGACCAA
>JAJRZB010000283.1 GCA_024275455.1 Bacteroidota bacterium
AACAACATTGCAATTGTAATTCCGGCAGTTAAAACTCCAACCATTCTGCCGGCATCAATATCATCTAACTTTATATAATCGTTAAAAAATATTGCTAATAATCCTACTATTCCAAAGTATGTTAGCCCTTCAAGTACATAGGACAAATTAAGCCCTAAAAGTGCATTTGAAGTATGAGCTAAATCAACAAACGGTTGAGTTAACTCCATTATTGTATTTTCAAAAAAAGTACCTTCTTTCTTTTCTGAAGATTCTTTTTTGGAGGCTGCTAACACCAAGGGAAAAGATATAAAGGGAAGAACAAGCGATAATAAGAAATAGCCAATAGCATTTAATCCTTTTTGAATTGATAATCTTGCAGTGGCGAGAACAAGAAAAATATAAAGAATAAGTGCCAAACCAATAAATACAACTAGAAGATCGTCCATAATCCACCTATTTGTTATACAATATTTACTTCGGTCTCTAAATTTATATTAAATTTATCATAAATTAAATCTTTTATATTTTCTGCCAAATTTAGAATTTCTTCTCCGGTTGCATTCCCATAATTTACCAAAACAAGAGCTTGTTTTTTATGAACTCCAACATTACCGAAACGTTTACCTTTCAAACCGGCTTTTTCAATTAACCATCCGGCCGGAATTTTATAATTATTATCAACTTTATAAGATAAGACAGAATTATATTTGTTTTCAAGGTCAAAAAGCAGTTCCTTATTTACTATAGGGTTCTTAAAAAAACTTCCTGCATTACCAATTTCAGTCGGGTCCGGAAGCTTACTTTTTCTTATTGTACAAACAACTTCTCTAACTTTCCTAATATCGTTACTTGCTTTTTCTTCTTCCGTCAATGAATCATAAACAGCAAGATGGCTTGTAATTATTTTTGGAATTAGATCTAACTTTAGAATTACTTTTACAATAAATATTTTATTTTTTAATTCTCTTTTAAAAATACTGTCCCTATATCCAAGTCGGCATTGTTCGTTATTAAAAGTCAGTTGTTCCCCTGTTTCAATATTTATTCCTTTAAGACTATGACAAACGTCCTTTAACTCGGCACCGTAAGCACCGATATTTTGAATAGGTGCAGCACCAACAGTCCCGGGGATTAGAGATAAATTTTCAATTCCCCCGTAATTATTTTCCACACAATATTGCACCAAATCATCCCAAATTACTCCACTACCAATTTCCAGATATATTTTTTCATTTTCAATTTTCAGTTTTTCTATTCCACTTATTTCCGATTTTATAATGATACCATCAAAATCTTTTGTAAAAAGAATATTGCTCCCACCACCCAAAACAAGTTTGTTATTAAATGAATTTATTTTATCTAAACTTTCACTAATATCATCTTCATTTTCAATTATCAGCATTTGCATTGTCTTTACATCTATACCGAATGTATTGAGTTGTTTAAGTGAATAGTTTTCTTTTACAATCATCCTTTAATTTTTCCGTTTATATTTATTACACACTTATTTTAAAAATTTCTCCAATCAATATTTTTTATTGTGCTTCCATCTGAGCAAAGAATAATAGCTCCTTCTTTATCTGTTCTTCTAACAAGAATATTCCTATCTCTTAATTCTTCCATTACACTTTTGGATGGATGTTTAAACTTATTCATAATGCCGGCACTGATTATTCCGATTTTAGGTTTAACCGAATCAATAAATTTTTCGCTTGTAGAAGTT
>JAJRZB010000284.1 GCA_024275455.1 Bacteroidota bacterium
ATATTTTTTAATTGATTTAATGAGGTATTTTTATCTCATTTTATTTATTTTTACAATAAATATTGGATGATTTTTATGCAGCAAAAATCAGTTAATAATATTTCCTTATCTCTTAATGAATTTCACTCCAGTGTTATTTTAGACAGTATTGTGGAGGGCGTTTTCACAGTCGATAAGCAACTTAAAATCACCTATTTTAATCATGCCGCTGAAAAGATTACAAGAGTACCCAGAGAAGAAGCTATAGGTCAATATTGTTTCGAAGTTTTAAGATCTAATGTTTGCGAAAAATCATGTCCGATTAAAAACTCATTAGAAAATAGAACTGATTTTATTAATCTTCAGGTTAATATTTTAAGAACTGATGGGAAACAACTGCCGATCAGTATAAATGCTTCTTCCCTAAAAGATGAAAATGGAGTTATAATTGGTGGAGTTGAAACTTTTAGAGATTTATCAACTATCGAAGCTTTAAGAAAAGAGATAATTCAAAATTATACTTTCGAAGATATTGTTTCTAAAAATCATAAAATTCTCCAAATTTTTAGTGTTTTGCCAACCATTGCAGAGAGCGACAGCACAGTGCTTATTCATGGTCCAAGCGGATCCGGAAAAGAATTGTTCGCACGAGCCATTCATAATTTAAGCAACAGGAAAGACGGACCATTTGTAGCAATTAATTGTGGTGCACTCCCAGATAGCCTATTAGAATCTGAGTTGTTCGGTTATGTTAAAGGGGCTTTTACAGATGCTAAAAAAGATAAACCCGGCAGGTTCGCTCTTGCAAAAGGAGGAACATTATTTTTAGATGAAGTTGAAAGCCTATCACCTGCTACACAAGTTAAACTTTTACGAGTACTTCAGGAAAAAGAGTTTGAACCTTTAGGGGCAATTGCACCAATAAAATCGGATGTGAGAGTTATTTCTGCTACAAAGGATTGTTTATTAAATTTAATTAAAGAAAACAGATTTAGAGATGATTTATATTTCAGATTAAATGTGATGAGAATTGAACTGCCGTCACTTATAGAAAGAAGAGATGATATCCCACTATTAATTGATAAATTTATTGAGAAATTTAATCATAGAATGGGAAAATGTATTACCGGTGTTTACAATGAAGTGTTAAATATTTTAATGAAATATAATTATCCAGGAAATATTAGGGAATTAGAAAATATTATTGAACATGCTGTAGTAATGTGTCAGAATGAAGAAATTCAAATTGAACATCTTCCCCCGGAATTTACAGATTATTATGATGAAGGCTCTTTAAATTATTTTCAGGAAGAACCCCTGGAAAGATCTGAATGCGAAGTAATAATGGAAGCATTAAATAAGCATAACTGGAATAAAACAGAGGTTGCGAGAGAACTTAAACTCCATCGGTCAACACTCTGGCGAAAAATGAAAAAACACGGAATAATTTAAGCCTCAGGGTTGCAACTTTGCAACACGTTGCATAGCCTAATTTGCAAAAACGCAACATCCTCAGTCAGTTTCACTTTACCTCTCTTTCAAAATCGTAAAAAAAGAATTTTAACCAACAATATTTTTGGCTCGCTCTTTGCGTTATAAATGCTAAAACATTTTTTAACTATGAAAACTTTAGCGATACCAAATTTTGGCAATAGAATTTCTCCAAGATTGGAATACGCAGAAAGTTTACAATTAGTAACAATTGAAAGGAAAAAAATTCTGAAAATAGAAACTATTAAACTTTTAGTTCATAGCAACTTGGAAAGATTAAATATAATAATCAGAATTAGACCGGATATACTGATTTGTGATGGAATTTCAGAATTAAGTAAAGAGAAATTAACTGAAAATAATATTAAGATTTTCT
The DNA here is from genome assembly GCA_024275455.1 of Bacteroidota bacterium. GTDB lineage: Bacteria > Bacteroidota > Ignavibacteria > Ignavibacteriales > Melioribacteraceae. The sequence goes on from JAJRZB010000284.1 coordinate 1,847, forward strand.
CATGGGTACATGGAGAAATTAAAAATGTTTTGCAGAAATATTTATCAGGAAAATTGGAAAGAGATATAAATAAAGTATAGCAGTAGTTAATAAACAAGGGAAATAACTAATGGCACAAAACCGCAGAGATTTTTTAAAAACTTTAGCCACTATTGGAGTAAGTACCGGGGCAATTTCAGCAGTAACTCCACAAGTAGCTAAAGCAGGTCCGACAAATATTCTATCGGATAATAGAATGGGAGTTTTGGTTGATGCAACAGTTTGTATAGGATGTAGAAAATGTGAGTGGGCTTGTCAGGGAGCACATGATAAAGTGCAACAAGATTTTATTGAATATGAAAATAATGATGTTTTTAAAAAAGCAAGAAGACCCGACACCAATAATCTAACCGTTGTAAATAAATATGATTCGGAATTACTCGGTTCAGAAACCATTAAATTGCAATGTATGCACTGTGATCATCCTGCATGTGTTTCCGCTTGTATAGTTGGAGCACTTTCAAAAGAAGAAAACGGTTCGGTAATTTGGGATACAGATAAATGCATTGGTTGCAGGTATTGCATGGTAGCATGTCCGTTTCAAGTTCCTGCATTAGAATACTATAAAGCTTTAGACCCCAAAATTGTTAAGTGCGATTTTTGCTTTGAAAGAACTAAAGAAGGTAATTTACCTGCATGCGTTGAAATTTGCCCGGTAGAAGCTCTAACCTATGGTAAGCGAGAAGACCTTCTTATTGAAGCTAAAAAAAGAATTAAAAATCATTCCGAAAAATATTTTAACTACATATATGGTGAACATGAAGTTGGAGGGACAGCATGGTTGTATTTATCAGATAAAGAATTAGCCGGAGAAGTATTTCCCAAATTAGGAAATGATCCTGCACCGGGTGTTTCGGAATCTATTCAACACGGTTTATTTGCTTACTTTGTACCTCCTGTAGCGCTTTACGCTTTGCTCGGAGGGATTATGTGGCTTAGTAAGGATAAAGACAAATCCGAGGAAAAATTATGATAAAACATTTGCACAAACCTGCCCCAATTACTAAAAAGTATTTTACCCCTGGGGTAATTCTTATATCTCTAATTGCCCTTAACGGATTAGTGTTTCTTTTGGGTCGATTTATTTTCGGAATTGGTGCGGTTACAAATTTAAACGATCAATACCCATGGGGAATCTGGATAGGATTAGATGTTGGTGCCGGGGGTGCTTTAGCTGCCGGTGGTTTTACAACTGCAGCCCTGGGTCATATTATGCACAGAGATAAATATGAAACTATTATACGCCCTGCCTTATTAACTGCTATGCTAGGTTATACATTTGTTGCAGTTGGAGTTTTTACAGATATAGGAAGATGGTACAACATTTGGCATCCTTTAATAATGTGGAATGGAAATTCAGCTTTGTTTGAAGTTGGCATTTGTGTGATGTTTTATTTAACTGTTTTATACATAGAATTTTTACCAATTGTTACAGAAAGATTCATGGGTAAGGTCAATCTTCCCGGAATTCTTAGCCGCTTAAATAAACCAATTGACAGACTACTTCATACTTTAGACAGAGGTTTGGATAGAACAATGTTCATTTTTATAATTGCCGGTGTTGTACTTTCCTGCTTGCATCAATCCTCGTTAGGCACACTTATGGTTGTTTCAGGACCAAAAATGCATCCTCTATGGCAAACTCCGGTATTACCACTGTTGTTCTTGCTTTCCGCTATTGCTGTCGGTTTTCCAATGGTTATTATGGAATCACTAACCGCTTCACACTCATTTGGGTTGAAACCCGAAAAAGAAGTATTAACAAGTTTATCAAAATTTGTAGCTCCACTTTTAAGTATTTATTTATTAGGTAAAATAAGCGATATGTTTATTCGTAAAACCTTCGTCTATTTATATGAATTTAACACTATCAGCATTCTTTTTGGTATTGAAGTAATTATTGGCGTTATAATTCCGTTAAGAATGTTTCTATCCAAAGCAGTCAGAGAATCTACAACAGGGCTTTACATAGCTTCCATGCTTGTCATCTTTGGTGTGTTAATGAATAGATTTAATAACTTTGTTACGGCATACAATCCTCCTTATGCCTTAGAACCATATGTTCCCTCGATTGGAGAAATTTCAGTAACTCTTGGTTTTGTAGCAATTGAAATACTGCTTTACAGATTATTTGTCAAAATATTTCCCGTAATAAGTTTGCCGGTTGAAAAAGTAAATTTTAAAACAAAATATGCTATTCGAAGGAATTCAAAATGAAAATAATGATAAAATTTCTTCTACTTGTTTCGCTTTGGTCTGTTGGAATATTTGCTCAAATAAACAATTTACGAACTCATGCACCAATGAAGTTGGATTGTAAAAAATGTCATTTGTGTGATACACCAACTAAAGCCGAACCATGTTTGGTAATGTGTCCGAGAAATAAAATCGAACCGGTGAGACACTCTGTGGAAGAAGCGCCTGTTGATATAGTAATTAATGAGGTTGATTCAGAAAAAGATTTATATACACCAGTAAATTTTTCTCATAAACTTCATGCAAAAATGTCCTTAATGTCTGGCGGATGTGCTATTTGTCATCATTATAATCCACCGGGCAAAATTGTAAAATGTAGTACTTGTCATGAAAAAAATCGGGAAAGAGAAAATTTATCTATCCCCGATCTTAAAGCCGCTTATCATCGTCAATGTATGGCTTGTCATACTTCATGGGAAGAAAAATCAGAGTGCAGAAGCTGTCATGAATTAAATGATAATATTAAAATAAGTAATACGATTTTACCAAAACTTGAAAAGAGTCATGCTAAAATAAAAATCCCTGATAAGATAGTTTATCAAACGGATTCGGATAAAGGTGAGCTGGTAACTTATTTTCATAGAGATCATACTAAACTATTTGATCTTAAGTGTATGGATTGTCACAAACAAGAAAACTGTGAAAACTGTCATAACCAAAAACCGGATTTTTCAAAACCTCAACCTGATGATTTACATGATAAATGTTCCGATTGCCATGATACTGAGGGAAAATGTTACGTTTGCCATTCCAATGTAGAAAAAAAACCTTTTAATCATCCTACTAAAACCGGATTTAATTTAAGCAACTTTCATTCAAATATTTCATGCATAACTTGCCATAAAACCAAGAACCGTTTTACCGGATTAAAAAAAGAATGTAAAAACTGTCATAAAGATAATGAAGGATATTTTAATCATAGTATTACAGGTATAATGTTAGATGAAACACATAAAGATTTGGACTGCGAAGATTGCCATGTAAAAAACAATTATATGAAAAGACCAACTTGTTCAGATTGTCACGAAGAGGATATAAGTTTTCCTAAAAATATTCCAGGTGAAAAAGTGAGAAAGAACCATGATTAAATTCAATAAAATAGGCATGAAACTGATATTAGCAGTTTCTTTAACGGTAATTATAATAATCAGTATATTCGCATATTTTAGTATAAAGTCTCAATCGGAAAATCTTATTTCCGAGGTTGAAAGACATGCAAATCAATTAAGCGAAACTATTAAGCATAGCACACGTTTTGACATGCTTGCAAACCGCCGTGGTCATATTCATAATATTATTAATACTATCGGGGAAGAAAAATGTATCAGAAATGTAAGAGTACTTGATAAATTCGGAGAGATAAACTACTCAACAGATGAAACGGAAATTGGTAAAATGGTAGACAAAACTGCCTAAAGCTGCTATGCTTGTCATGCAAAAAACGAACCCCTACAAAGATTATCGATTAAAGAAAGAACGAGAATTTTCAGAACTCATCCGGATTCCAACCGAGTTCTCGGTATTATTAACCCTATTTATAATGAAAAATCTTGCTGGGAAGCAGAATGCCATTTGCATCCGGAAGAACAAACCGTATTAGGAGTTTTAGATATTAGTGTTAGCCTTGAGGATGTTGATAATATTACCGCTAAAAGTAAGTTAGATATGCTTGTTTTCGCACTTATATCAATTATAACAATTGCAATAATAATTTGGTTTTTAGTTAAAAATCTCATCCAAAAACCTGTAAGACATTTAGTAGAAGCAACAAATTATGTTGCTATTGGTAACCTTAATTACCGCATAGATTCAAAGAGAAAGGACGAACTTGGACAGTTAGCTAATTCATTTGACAATATGACAAAAAAACTTTCCGAAATGAGATTACAACTATTTCAGTCCGATAAAATGGCATCTTTAGGAAGATTAGCTGCAGGAGTAGCTCATGAAATTAATAATCCTTTAACCGGAGTTTTAACCTACAGCAGCTTTCTTCTAAAGCGAGCAAAAGATAACCCCGAAATGAGAGAAGACCTTGAAGTTATTGTAAGAGAAACTAAACGCAGTCGCGAAATTGTAAAAGGTCTGCTTGATTTTTCTCGTCAATCAACACCAAAAAATAATAAAATTGATGTTAATGAAATTACTGATAATACTCTTACAATAGTTTCCAATCAGATTAAAATAAACCATATAGAACTTAAAAAAGATTATTATAAAAACTTACCATTAATATTAGGCGATGCTAACCAGATACAACAAGTAATTCTTAATCTCGTTGTAAATTCAATTGATGCAATGCAAAATATTCAAGGAAAAAGAATACTAATAATTAAAACAAACAAAATTAAACTACCTGCTTACGGCATCGCTACAATTACACAAGCAACTTGCAAAAAGGGTCATAATCTTATGGATGAACATCATAAAATTGATGGAAGGCCCTCAATAAAATTAAAAGCCAAATCTGCTAAGAATGAAGGTTTTATTCATTTAGACCCTGTTTACGGAAATCATACTCATCATTACGGAATTCAATTTGAACAAAACGAAATTATAAAACCTTTCTGTCCACATTGCGGAGTGTCTTTAGTTAATGAAAATGATAAAGGTCCGGGTTGTAATGCACCGACCTACACAATTTATATCCCTAACCAAGGTGAACTAAAAGGATGCACCAAATTCGGATGCAATTGGCAGAAATGGGATTATGTAGATATGAGCGGTGACAGAGATTTTGTTGAAATTATTATTTCGGATAACGGTACCGGTATTAGTAAGGAAAACTTAGATAGGATCTTTGACCCATTTTTTACAACTAAAGGACAAAAAGGTACCGGGCTTGGGCTATCGGTAATTTGGGGAATTATTGATAATCACAAAGGCAAAATTTCCGTTGAAAGTACTTTAGGGAAAGGAACTACATTCACTATTCATTTACCGAAAGAGCATTAGCATGAAGAAAAAAGCAGATATATTAATAATTGATGACTAACAATTAATAATTGATGCTATTAAGAAAGTTGCAGTCTCAGAAAACTTTACAACCGATTCGAGTCTTGATGTACTTGATGCTTTGAATAAACTTGAACAATATTCCTATAAATTAATTATTTGTGATATTATGATGCCCGGGAAAACCGGATTTGAACTACTCGAAATATTAAATAATAAAAGAATAACAACCCCGGTAATAATAACTACCGGTTTCTCTACCCTTGATAATGCTGTAAAAGCGCTTAACGACGGCGCAATGGGATTTATTCCAAAACCATTTACTGTTGATGAACTTACCAGTATAATTTTCAGAGGAATGAAATACCAAGTACTGTTAAAAAATAAGTATCTACCCAGTTCCTTAATTCAAGATGATTTGCTTTCGTTTATTCATTGTCCGCCCAAATATTACCGGCTTGGTTTTGATAGCTGGGTATTCGAAAACTTAGAAGGAACAGTAATGATAGGGTTAACTGATTTATTTTTAAAATCTGTAGGTATGATAAATAGTTTTGAAAGTTATAGTGTTGATGAAACTTTATATCAAGGCGGCTCCTGCTTAAAAGTTACAGATAGTAATGATCTAATACATCAGCTTCTATCACCAATTAGCGGCAAAATAATAGATATAAACAATAAAATTATTGAAGATTCTACCTTGTTAGAAAAAGATCCATATTTCAAGGGATGGATTTACAGAATAATTCCAAATAATCTTGAACATGATTTAAAAAACTTAACACCCTGCAGTTCCGATATATAAAAGGAATTGATAAAATAAATTTTAATTTTAATAAAATTCACATAGGAGATAAAATGGCAATTTTTATTTTAGCAGTAATAATTTTTGTAGTAGCCGATATCCTAATTCGATTCACCATAAAAAAAATTCAAGAAAAGAAAATCCGCTCTGAAAGAGAAAAAGCTCTTGAAGTAAGTTTAAATTTGAACTTCACTACAGAAGCTAAAAGTCTTAAACGAGCGGAAGTTCCAAATCCAAAAGCAAAAATTCTTTGTGTTGATGATGAACCGATAATTCTGGATAGTTTTAGAAAAATTCTTGTCTTAGACGGATATTGCGTTGATACTGTTGAAACATGACAAGAGGCATTGTATCTAATCCAAAAAAATCACTATGATTTCGTATTTACCGATTTAAAAATGCCGGAAATGGACGGAGTTGATGTTGCAAAAAGTGTTAAACATTTACGTCCTGATATTGATGTAATTATTATAACAGGTTATGCAACGGTCGAAAGTGCTGTAGAAGTTATGAAATTCGGTGCAATGGATTATGTACAGAAACCATTTACAGAAGATGAATTACTGGCTTTTACAAAAAAATCATTACTAAAACGGCAAGATAGAATTAGGAGGCAGTTAAAACCGCATGTTCATATTTCTCACTTAAAAGGAGATGAATATTTTAAATCGGGTGAGTTTGCAATTCCCGGTGGAGTTTTTATATCAAAAAATCACTGTTGGGCAAGTATAGATCAAAATGGAGATGTAAAAATCGGCATCGATGATTTTGCATCTAAAATAATTGGAAAAATTACAGACATTGATCTTCCAAACTTAGGAATGCAGCTAAAAAAAGGACAAACAGCATTCAGTATTAAGCAAGGTCATCGTTCTATTCCGTTTAAGTCGCCACTAACCGGACAAGCAGCAAAGGTTAACCATGAATTATTAGAAAACCTCGACTCTTTAAAAATATCACCTTATGAAAATAATTGGATATTTACTATCGATGCAGAAAATTTGGATGAAGAGCTAAAACAACTTTACATTGGAAATTCCGCTGTTTTACAATACCAAGAAGATATAGAAAATTACCAAGAAGAAATAAAAAAAAGTAAGCCTAAAGATGAAATAATAAAAGATAAGGAGTTATTTGCAGGTGAACTTGAAACATTAGATGATTATTATTTTGATAATATCACAAAACTATTCTTTAATAGATAACCATTTATTGGGCTGTAACAATACTTTAGTAAAAATTACAGCCCCTTTTTTTACTTTTAATAGTTAGTAAAACTTATCAATTAATAAAAATTATTAAGAACAATAAAATTCTAATTTGACAAAACAGTTTATTATATTTATTTTATAAAAGGATATTAAAATCTTTTAGTATTGTAAACTATTTACAGCTATTTATTGGGATCTTAGTTAATTTTTATTATGAAAGCTATTATTGCCTTCTTCTTTACCTCTTTAATAATGTTTGCTCAATCAAACGAAGAATGTCTTGATTGCCATTCTGACAAGGATTTAACAATAACTGAAAACAAAATTATTAAATCTCTCTTTGTAGATGAAGAATTATTTAATTCTTCAATCCATAGTGATGTTGAGTGCATAGACTGTCATGTAGATTTTGATCCTGATGATTTACCTCATAAAATCGGAACCAACATTGCAAAAGTTGATTGTAATGAATGTCATGAAGTAGAAAATTTTTCAGAAAGTATTCATGCAGAAAAAAAAGTAGAATGCTTTGATTGTCACTCAAAACATCAAATTCAAGAAGCATCAACATTAAAAATGAAGGGGCCAGATTTTTGTATCACGTGCCACAAAAAATCTTAGGTAAAAAGCTATACAAAGAGCATTCACTTTAATAAATATAAAGAAGGAAATGAATCTTTAGGATGTGAATCTTGCCACGGAGGTTCTGCACACTCAATTAAAAGTGGAAATTTTTCTGAGCAAGAACTGCTAAAAGTATGTTCAACTTGCCATGAAAAAACTGTAAACAATTACCAAAAAAGCCTTCATGGCAAAGCGTTAACTCAAGGCAAATACCTTGCACCTAACTGTGTAACATGTCACGGGCAGCACAAGATATTATCAAGAAAAAGCCCAAAATCGAAAACATATAAAATGAATGTTCCAGAACTGTGTGGGAACTGTCATAAAGATGGAACAAAAGTATCGGAGTTAGTAAATATTGACCAAAAACATGTTCTTGAAAATTATTCCCAATCCATTCATGGTGATGGATTATTTAAAAGAGGATTAATTGTTTCAGCAGTTTGTACCGATTGTCATGCTTCACACAATATTCTTCCACATCAAGATCCACTGTCTTCTATTAATAGAAACAATATTGCTGAAACTTGTAGTCAATGCCATGTTGAAATTGAAAGAGTTCATGTAAAAGTAATTGAAGGAAAACTATGGGAAAAAGAGCCTCATAAAATTCCTGCTTGTGTTGACTGTCATCAACCTCATGTTATTAGAAGGGTGATTTATGAAGAAAAATATACTGATAATTATTGTATGACATGTCATAGTAATAAAAACTTAGAGATGAAAAAGAAGGATAAAACAATTTCTCTCTTTGTTGATTATGAAGCTCATAAAAAATCTGCACATAAAGATAATTCATGTATTAAATGTCATACAAACATCAATGTTTCCAATAATCCGGTTTGTTCGGATAGCGGACCGGTTGATTGTTCAAGCTGCCATGCTCAAGAAGTTTCAGATTACCAAAAAAGTTATCACGGAAAACTTTTTACTGAAAAACATGAGGTAGCACCTTATTGTACCGATTGCCATGGTAAACATGATGTAAAATTAAAAACAGACTCAAATTCAAAAACATTCAGACAAAATATTCCCAAACTTTGTGCTTCTTGCCATAGAGAAGGAGAAAAAGCTGCTCAACGATACAAAGGTGATCAACATAATATAGTCGAAAGCTATAACATGAGTATTCATGGGAAAGGTTTAATTTAAAGCGGTTTAACTGTAACAGCCGTTTGCGTTGATTGTCATACAAGTCATTTGGAACTACCCGCAAGTGATACCTTGTCTTCTATAAATCCTAAAAATATACCGCATACTTGTTCAAATTGTCATTACGGAATTTATGAAAAATTCCAAAAAAGTATTCATAGTCCTAAAATAACAAAGACAGATAAAAAATTACCTACTTGTTACGATTGTCATAAATCTCATTCTATTGAAAGAGTTGAGCGAGGTGATTTTAGGCAAGGAATAATAAACCAGTGTGGAACTTGTCATGAAGATGTAACAAAAACTTATTTCGAAACTTTACACGGAAAAGTTTCGAAACTTGGTGAAGTTACAGCAGCCAAATGTTATGATTGTCACGGCTCGCACAATATATTAAAGCCTGACGATCCTAAATCAACACTAAGTAGGCAAAATGTTGTTGAAACTTGCAAGGCTTGTCATCCAAATTCAAACCATAAATTTGTTGGTTATTTAACTCATGCAACACACCATGACCCCGAAAAATATCCATACTTATTTTATACTTTTTGGGCAATGACGTTATTATTGGTTGGCACTTTTACATTCTTTGGATTGCATACAATATTATGGTTTCCAAGGGCATTAAAAGAAAAAAGAAGACTAAATAAGAAAAAATTAAAAGAATAGACTTAGTTAAACAAATATGAGTAAACATCAAGATAAACATTACCAGAGATTTGCACCGTTTTTAAGATTTACGCATTTGTTAATAATAATAAGTTTCCTTTCATTAGCAATTACCGGAATGATTATTAAATTTGCAGATGTTGGTGCATTTCAAACATTATCTAATATCTTGGGCGGATATAAAGTAACCGGCTTTATTCATAGAGTCGGGGCAATTATTACATTTATTTATTTCGGAATGCATATTACTTTTTTGTTCAAAAAAAGGAAGGAAACTTCTGCAAAATATTTATTCACCGGTGAAAACTCAATGATGTTTAATAAAAGAGATATAACTGAATTTTTTCAAACTATAAAGTGGTTTTTAGGTAAAGGACCAAGACCGGAATACGGAAGATGGACATATTGGGAAAAATTTGATTACTTTGCGGTTTTCTGGGGGGTTGCGGTTATAGGATTTAGCGGACTTGTATTATGGTTTCCTGAATTTTTCACTAGTTTGGGTTTACCCGGTTGGTTTATCAATGTGGCAACAATTATACATAGCGATGAAGCTCTTTTAGCCGTTGGTTTTATTTTTACCGTTCATTTCTTTAACACTCATTTTAGACCGGATAAATTTCCAATAGATACAACTATTTTTACCGGCAGTATGTCAATTGAGGAACTTAAAGAAGATAGACCAAGGCAATATAAAATATTAATGGAAACCGGTGAGTTAGATGAAAGATTGGTTGACCCACCCCCTGAATGGCTTGTTAAAGCTGCAAAAATATTCGGATTTAGTGCATTAATAATAGGTATTTTAACAATTCTTATTATAATTTACTCAATGATCTTTCTCTATTATTAAAAGATATCTACTAGTATTAATTATCGGATTATCAATAATAACAATGATTATTTACATATAATTCCTCATTTATTTGAATCCTTTAAATTATTAAACTTGTTTGTTTAACATACTTTTATTACATACTTAAAATATTTTCTGTTTATTTGTTGCAATATTTGGCTGAAAAGTATTATGTTCATAGCGGTTCCTTTATAAATTTATTTTTCGCAAAACAAATTTAAGATTAGCATCATTATTTTGCTGAGCTTGGGGGCCCAATCGTTTTGGATAAATATGCTCTAATTAGTAAAACACTTAAGTATTTATCCCTCTTCCTAAGCCGCCAATGTTATTGCGAAAGTATAGTTTTGTTTTTGTTTTTTTTTAATTACATTTAAGAATAAAAATTCTGATATTGAAAAAAGCAATTAAAATACCGAGCATATTTTTTCTAATTCTTTACACATCATTTGTGTTTAGAGTTTTGTTTCCTATGATTGACTATGCTATTAATTACAGCTATATCATTGAAGAATTATGTGAGCAAAAAGACATTTCGGACAATGATTGTAAAGGCAAATGTTATTTAACAAAACAAATAAAAAATCAAATTGATCCTTCAGAAGAAAGCGATGAAAAGATTGTCATAGATTTTATAAAAATTCCGCATTTACTTTTTACTGAAAAAAATCAATTTATCAAAAAAATTTCAAAGGCAAATTTAAGATATTATGATTTAAATCATTTAAGTTCTTCAAATGAACCTCTTACACCACCCCCTAAATACTAGCATTAAGTTCACTCTGAAATTTAATTTAATGAAACTAAACTTAATATACTAAGCACGAATTGGTTTTCGGATTATCTTGAATAACATTTTGAATCCCAAAGTTTTTTACTTGTCCCTATTTAAAAGGACAGGGATAAAGGCGGGAAGTCTTCGAACTATAAGGATACTGAGATTTTTCTACAGATGAAAAACACAGGGATCAAAATGACAGGCCAAGCACCTATTTTGTTTATGTATAAAAGATATTATCTTATTTAATAATACTATTGTACTATTTGTCTGTAGTTATTAATATGATTGTATCGTGCTTGAATTAAAAGTATTATCAATTACTTCTTGTTTTTTTGTTAAGAATTTAATGGGGCTTTACTTATTTATTCTTGCCCCATAATTAAAATCTATTGCCTCATATCGGTAACTTGTTGAGCTATGTATTGCTGAATAAAAACGAATTATCACTAATATATGAATTAGATTTTAAAGAATTATTTAACTTCAAGGTATTATAAATTAAAGTTATTTTCAGAGTTAATACATCTTATTCAGGATTATTTATTTAATAATCTTACAATTCCATTAAGATATTTTCAAATTAATTTTAAGGTAGAAAAATGAAAATAGCAGTAATGCAATTATTGTTTATAATAATTTTTTCCTTTTCATTTCAAGTTTTTGGGCAAGATAATATTACCGGCAAAATTTCCGGTAATGTAAAGGAAAAAGAAACAAATAAAAGCATAGCAGGAGTTCAAATTTTTATAGAGGATCTTTCTTTAGGAACAACTACTAATGAAGATGGCTTATTTGAAATAAATAGTGTGCCACAAGGGGAATATAATATACAAGTGAAGATGATTGGATATCGAACCGTAATTTTGGAAAATGTTCAAGTAGAACCCCAAAAAACCGTATCCTTAAATATTGAGTTACCTACAATTGCATATAAAACCGGAGAAGTGGTAGTTTCAGCTTCAAAAATGAATAGCCTCGTAAAAGATATTCCTTCAGCAGTTTATGTAGTAGATCAAAAGGAAATTGAATTTAGTGAAAAAAGAAATATTCAAGATGTACTAAAAAAAGTATCTGGTGTTTTTACAGAAGATAGAAGACATCAAGAGGCAAACTTAATAAGTTTTAGAGGAATTGGTTTACATGCACATGTGACCCGAGGCATCTTAATTCTAGTTGATGGCATTTCAGTAAATGAAGCGATGGGTCGCGTTTCGTTCGAAGGACTTGATCTGGAAAACACAGAATCGGTTGAAATTCTCAAAGGACCGGTTTCTGCCTTATATGGTCCAAATGGAATTACTGGTGTTATTAATGTGGTCTCAAAAGAACCTTCAAATGAACTAAAATCAAATATTAAAGCTGCTTATGGTAGTTATAATTCAAAGAGACTTTCCGGAAGTGTTGGCGGAGGTATTGGGGCATATAATATGGGTATAACTTTTACTCATTATTCAGCAGACGGATATTTAGATAGAACTGATTACTCTTCTAATAAATTTGGTATTAAATTAAATACGAATAATGATTATTGGGGTATTTTCAAACTTTCGGCAAATTATATTAAATCCGATGCTAAAAGCGGAGGAACTTTGGATAGCACTCAGTTTGCTAATAGAGAAACCTTAGCTACTAGAAAATTTACCGGTAGTGAAAAGGACTTGATGCGGTTCGCAATTACTCATAACAAATTTTGGGGGATTAAAACACAACTAAGCTCAAGTTTATATTATAGAAGTCGTTATGATGAAGGACACTATATGGATACTCGCTTTGGTAAGGATGATCTTTCTTTATTTGGTGGAGAAATGAGGCTCCAGACGGCTTTTAGAATTCTTAATAGAGAAAATAATATTATAACAGGATTTAGCATTGAGAAGGAAGATGGTAATTCAAAATACTATTCCCGTGATGGAATGACAGGTGAAATAGGAGAACTACAAGGAAATGGTAATAGTATATATAACATGTTTGGCTATTATATTCAAACCCAATATGAATTAATAGATAATTTAAAATTATCAGCGGGACTTAGATATGACTTTATTCAATATGATTGGGAAGATATTTTTAATTCAGGAGATGATACCACCTCGGCAAATAATTCGGTTTCGGCACTAAGTCCTAAATTTGGTTTTACGTACAATGGATTAAAAAATATTAGCATCTATGGAAATATTGGAAAAGGATTTAACCCTCCGCAAAGAACGGAGCTATTTTCCAGTACACGTACAATTCCGAACCCTGATTTGAAACCAGAATATTTGATTAATTATGAAGTAGGAGTACGTGGTAATTTTGAAAGAGCAATTAGTTATCAAGTCTCTCTCTATACAATGGATTTTCAAGATCAAGTTATTGCCGAAGGTAATGATCCACGAGCTCTAATGTATCAGAATGTAGGTAAAACAACTCATAGAGGATTTGAGTCGTTGGTAGATTTTAATATTACGAATAATATAAACATTTATCTGAACCATTCTTTTACAGAAGCTAAATTTGTTGATCATCCGATTTATAATAATAACATAATTCGTAAGGTTACAAAACATCAATTTGGTGCAGGAATAATGTACAATCATCCAAGCGGTATTTCTGCTGCACTTGATTATAAGTGGATCGATAAATACTACATGGATAATAATAATTCCACAATGTATGAAGGATACTCAATAGTGGATGCTAAGATAATGTATAAATGGTTAGGATATTTTGCATCGTTAAATATAAATAATTTATTAGATGCTAACTATGCAACCTATGCCAGCTACAGTGCTCCAAGCCGATATTCTTCCGGTGGTAAATTTTATTACCCGGGTTGGCCAAGAAACTTTACCATTACAATTGGAGCATCAATTTAAGTTTATTTTTAAGCAGAGATACTTCTTTATTTAAGAAGTATCTCTGCTTTTTAAAAATTAGGAATTATTATGATAAAGAAAAAAACAATTCAACTTTTAGCCGGTTGTTTAATGATAACAAATTTCAATTTGTTTGGGCAAGTACATATTTGGTTTTCAAATACTCCATCCCCGCAAACAAGTTAAAAAGTGAAAACTATAGGTATGCGAAGGCTTCCTGTTATTTATGGAAAACAACATCAAGCTAATATTATTCAATGGATTCGTTCCGGTAAACTTCCTGAAAATTCTAAATATGCAGACCAGTATGATTTATTTAATCCGGAACTTTTTGTTTTTGATCCCAATGGAAATAGAGTAAACGGAAAACTAGTTAATAATGATTTGGGATTTGTTGTTACTTTCCCAGGTAGTGAGGACGGATTCTACTCAATCTATCTTGTTGAAAAATTTGTTAACAACGACACACTAAATATTCGCGTAGCAAAAACAGAGCGAATGAACCACAGTTGCAGAAATGGACACGACAAAGCATTAGTACGTGTTCAACCGAAAATTTACCCTAAACAAATTCCAATTGAAATTATACGTAAAAGAGTAACTGGAGAAAATCTCCATACCGTTATGCACCCTGGAAATGATGTTACATTTCAGGTATTGATTAAAGAAGCACCTTGTAAAAATGGAAATGTTCAGATGTCCACTCATAAAGGCTGGGTAAAAAGTCAAACAACAAATAACAAGGGAGAAGTTTCATTTCAATTTGTACAAGATGACAATACAAATATAAAAGAACTTAGACAGAGAATTACTTTTAACTATTTAATTCATTTTAAAAAAACTATTAAACAAAATGGAAACTTTAATGATAAGCATTACAACTTCATAACATATATATCTACTTTCTCTGATAATTACAGGCCATCGCAAATGCTTTACTCTTCTTTCGTATGGGCACTGTTTGTTATAATAGGTTCAGTACTTACACTGACTGCCGGAATATATATATATCGTAAAAGACGTAGAGTTGAATATAAGGAGATTGCCTTAAATGAATAAAATAAAAACTTATATAGATAATGCAAACGTAAGTAGATTTAGATTTTGGGTACAATTAGTAACTTTTATCCTATTCGTTTACGGAGGTTATTGGGGTATTTCTATTTCCCAAAATCTTCCAATTTTTGCTTGCCCGTATGATCATGCAACAGGGGGAACATGTTATTTAATATCGCTACAGCATCAATTGCACATTACTTGGGCAAATTTGTTTAGTTGGAGAGGCGTGGCTATTCTAACATCTTTCGGTACATTTTTAATATTCTTTCTTGTTTTGAATAAAGCTTGGTGCGGGTTTGTTTGTCCGGTTGGTACTTTGCAGGATTGGATCACAAAATTGCGTAAAAGTCTCGGCATACGATTTTCCAGATACGAAGATTCAACATTTAAATATCTGAAAGTAATCAAATATATTTTTCTTCTTTGGTTACTAATTGTACCTCTTGCAATTGCAAACTCTTTTTTCGGACTACCACAAATGAGTCATGATTGGTTCCCACCTTTTTGTACAATTTGTCCTACACGGGTAATAATGCCGCTGTTTACCGGTGATGTTTCACAACTTATTATTGATTTCAGCTCCACACCTTCTTTGATAATGACAACCTTGGGTGTACTTGCAGCGGGATTATTTCTCACTGGGTCTTTTGTGAAAAAGCGCTTCTTTTGTTTGTTCTGCCCAATGAGTGCCTTACAGTATTTATTCTCAAAGATAGCTTTTCTAAGGCTAAATAAAGATGGCAACAAATGTACAAAGTGTGGAAATTGTTACAGAGTGTGCGATGTTGGTATTAAGGAAATTGCTGATGATATTACAAGTAAAAACATAGTTAAAGATGATTGCATGCTGTGTCTTAAATGCGTTGAAGCATGCCCTGAAGATAGATGTTTGGAAGTAACCTTTTTAAAATTTCCAATTATATCTGCAACCGAAGAAGGTTTTTTCAAAAGATACGGAACGGATAATAAGGAGCTAAAAGATGAATAAAAATAAAAACACTGACCGCTATGAACGAATGAAAAAAACATCTTCGGTTCATATGGCTATGGAAATCAAAAAAACTTTAAAAGAAACTATTGAAGATTTTCCC
Source organism: Bacteroidota bacterium (assembly GCA_024275455.1). Taxonomy (GTDB): domain Bacteria; phylum Bacteroidota; class Ignavibacteria; order Ignavibacteriales; family Melioribacteraceae. Next base: position 18,203 of record JAJRZB010000284.1, read on the forward strand.
AATAATCCCGAAGGGATGGATTACTTTTATAAACTTGTTTCAATATTTACAGAAGAAAAAAAGATAAATACCAACGGTAAAAAAGTAATTGCAACTACATGTGTGCAAGTTCCAACAGAGCTTATTTTGGCTGCTGATGCACATCCATTTCGAATGTGCTCGGGTGCTTATTCAACCGACCAAATTGGCTCGGAATATCTACCTGCCAAAACATGTCCTCTTGTAAAATCAACTTTGGGAATGATGCATCTCGATTTTTATCAAGTTGATAAAAAACCGCTTGCTGTTATAAATCCTACAACCTGTGATCAGAAAAGAAAATTGGGAGAAATTTCACGTGATTTAGTTGATGTTCCCCACTATCCGTTAGAGCTTCCTCCAACTAAAGACACCGAGGAAGCTCGTATCTATTGGCAGAAAGTTGTTAAGAGATTTACAAAATATATTGAGCAGATTACAGGAAACAAAATAACAAGGCAAAAACTTAAGAATTCAATACGGAAAGTTTCTAGAGCACAACAGGAATATCGTAAATTTTATACTCTTCGTAAGGGCAAACCTGTTATTTGGGGGAAAGATTCTATCCTAATTACAAACACTTATTTTTATGATGATATTGAACGTTGGACTTTGAGTATGAAAAAGCTCAACAAAGAATTAGAAAGAAAAGTGAAAAATAAAGAGTATATAACTAATGCCCGTTCTCCTCGGATTCTATTAACAGGTTCACCTTCAATATTTCCAAACCTTAAAATCCCATTACTTATTGAATCTCTTGGAGGAGTAATTGTTGCAGAAGAATTTTGTTCAACTAGCCGAATGTTATATGATACTGTTGCTGTTGACGAATGGTTTATGTACGATATGGTACCGGCACTTGCGGATAGATACCTAAAACCTTGTACTTGCCCAAACTTTACACCAAACAAAGACCGTGAGCGCAGGCTTTTAGAAATGATCAAGGATTTCTCAATTGATGGAGTAATTTACCAAACTTTTGCCGGGTGTCAATTATATGATATGGAATCCAGAAACATAAGTAAATTGTTTGAAAAAAACGGGACACAAATGCTTTTAATAGAAACCGATTACAGCCCGGAAGATCATGGCCAAATTTCTACACGACTGGAAGCATTTATTGAATCACTTAAAACCAGAACACACATTTAATAAAGGAATTAACAGATGAAATATTTTTTAGGAATTGATATAGGCTCAACACAAATAAAAATTGCACTATTAAATGAGAATAATAAATTGGTAGATACAAACACTTCACCTACCGGAAGCCGTTTTCATAAAAACGCACTTGATGCAATGCACGGTTTACTTGAGAAGCATAATATAAGGAGTGAAGAAATAGCTTATACAGTATCAACAGGATATGGTAGAAAACTATTTAAAGAAAGCAACGAAACTATTAACGAAATTACCGCCAATGCTCAAGGAGCTCGCGGACTAGAAAAAGAATTCAATTATATTAAAACTATAATTAATGTGGGCGGTCAAGATTTGAAAGTTATTGCCTTAGACCTACACGGAAATGTTAAAAATTTCGTAATGAATGATAAATGTGCTGCCGGTACAGGTAGATTTTTAGATGTTGCTGCCCGCAACCTAGAAGTTGATATAGAAAAGTTTTCTGCACTTCATTTTCAATCGAAAGATGCTCCG
>JAJRZB010000285.1 GCA_024275455.1 Bacteroidota bacterium
AAAATATAGAGTAAAGAAATCTTATGAATACAGGCCAAATGTTAATTTCGATTGCAGCAATGATTTTATTATCGACAATTATTTTAAATGTTAATAGAAATTCCTTAACAAATATTGATCAAATGGATCAAACAAAATATGAAATTCTTGCTGTATCAATGGGAAACGCTCTTATTGAGGAAGCATTTAGTAAGGCTTTTGATGAACAAACGGCAAATAATAATTTAGCTAATGATGTTACACAGTTATCAGTTAATTTAGGTCCGGATGGTGGGGAAACGTCTAGAAAAGTATTTGATGATTTTGATGACTATAATGGTTATACAGATAGTACACAATCAGATTCTTCAATTATTTCAGCAGTTTTTAAAATTAGAAGTTTTGTTCACTATGTAAATCCGGATGTAAGTTTAGATTCGGTGGGATCCAGAACTTGGCATAAAAGAATAGATGTTTATATCACAAGTCCGTATATAAAAAATGGTCAAGATACAGTAAAACTTTCAAAAATAAATAGTCATTATTATTTCAGATAAAGGTAACTTATGGGATTTAGTACACTAATAGATATTCTAGGTTCTTCGATGATAGGAGGAATGATTCTTCTAATACTTTTTAGAATGAATGATTCTTCTGTTGAAAATAGTTATATAAATACTGGCGAGCTTATTGTGCAAAGTAACCTGGTTTCAATTGTAGAACTGTTTGAAAACGATATAAGAAAAGTAGGTTACTGTGAAGATTGGGAACAAATTCCGGATCCTACAATTGCAATAATTGGAGCAACAGATACTAGTATTACTTTTTTAACGGATGTGGCTCAATCACAAGCTGTTCAAACTGGTGATGGTATTGTTGACACACTAAAATACTGGGTAGGGTCGCCTTATGAAAATGATGTGTTAAGTACACCCAATCCTAATGATAGAATGCTTTACAGACAAGTAAACAGTCAAACTCCAATGTCGGCAAACCTAGGGTTAACTCAGTTCAAATTAAAGTACTTTGATGCATTAGGAAATGAAATTCTTGCTATGCCAAGTAATCCGCCGTTAGGAATAATGACAATGCAGATTGATATTACAGTAGAAAATACAGCAGCTTATGGTGATGCTAACGATGAAGACGTTTACTCCAGAGATAGAAGCGCTTTCTGGAGACAAATAAGGTTAGCGGCCCCTAGCTTAAGTAATAGATAAAGGAGAAATACCATGGGTGGAAAAGCAATTTTGCTAGTTGTTCTCGGATTTAGTATGATATTTTCGGTTGTGAATTTTAATTCATCTAATATCACAACACGTGCTGTAGATAATTTGTCTGAATATTACTCCCGAACAAATCTTCATAATATTGCTGCCAGCGGAGCAAATATGGCAGCTAATAAAGTATTCAAAGATCCAACTTGGACGGGCAGTTATGATGATCTTGCTTATCAAGGTGGGACGGTGGATATTTCAGTAACTAATTTTAACGTTGATAAAAAATTAATTAAATCAACCGCACGCTTTACCGGGATTTTTGATGGAGAAGTAAAAGAAGATACGGCACTTGTAAAAATAGTTTTACAACCAAGCAGTTTTTCTAAATTTGGTTATTATACTAATAAATGGCCTTCCAATGGGTATTTAGTTACCGGGGATACAATTGATGGACCATTCCATACACAAGGAAAATTAAATACTTTAGGATCACCGGTTTTTGTTGGAAAAGTAACAACAAAAGAGGGAATAAATTCCGTAGGTAATAAATGGGGGTTTGGAGATCCTACACCTGAATTTTTAGGAGGTTATGAATCACCAGTTGATGTTCCTTTTACGTTAGACCCATCAAAATTAGAAACGGCTGCTAATTTTAACGGTAGAATTTTTGAGGATCAAAATGGTTCGGATGCCTTGGATGTTAGGCTGGTTTTTAATGATGATCAAACAGTTACATATAGTACAAGAAAAACAGGTACATCAACCTGGTCTACTCCAGTTGTAGCTGATCTAGATACTCTTGCTCCTAATGGGGTTATTTGGAATAAAAAAGGGAATTTATATTTATCTGGTACGATTAATGGAAAATATACTGTTGGAACAGCAAAGGATGGTAATAGCCAGGGTTTTGTATATTTAGAGGATGATATAGTTTATAGAGAAGATCCGCTACAATTTAGTGGAGGTACAACTACTACAAATCCGGATTGTGAAGATATGTTGGGAATTGTTGCTGAAAAGCAAGTAGTTGTTTTGGATAATGCGGCTAATAGAAATGATATAAATATCCATGCTACTCTGTTTAATTATGACGGAGGAATAACAGTTGAAAATATATCTCCGTATTTGCCGGATATGGGAATAATGCGAATCCATGGAGGATTGATTGAAAATGAAGCTCAAACAACAGGCTATACTAATGGAGCCGGATATAACCAGGTAATTAAATTTGATAGACGTTTTCAAACAAGTCCGCCACCATATTTTCCTGCAACAGAAATATATGAGGTTGTTTCTTGGTTTGAGTAGATGAATAAATTAATATTAAGTTTTTTGCTTCTTTTTCTTAGCAGCAGGGAAAAGAATATTATTTAAAATTAATCTATAGCCGGGTGAATTTTTATATAAGACTAATTCTGTTGGCGGATCATTTACAGCATGTCGATAATCTTCCGGGTCATGCCCGCCGTAAAATGTAAAAGTTCCTCTCCCGAATTTTCCATGTATGTATTTAACTTGATTGGTTCCAGCACGTTCACCCATTATAATTACCGATTTTTTAATTAATTCTTTTCTGAACATTGTTGTTTGACCCATAAAACCATGTATAACATTAACATGATTTTGAGTAAGCATAGTTGGGACCGGATCAAATTTTGCCGAGAAATTAAAAAGAGTAAAATAATCATTTTTTTCAGGACCGACTTCTTGTAAAGTAATATCAATATTACTGTATTCGTAAACTAAGGGGTTCATTTCCAGTTGAAAATTTTGAAAAGCTAATGTATTTGAAAAATCTAATTTTTGCTGTGCATTAGGATCCGGTGAATCTCCGTCGAACATTTTATCAACAATATCAATTTTATCTGCGGAAAGAGCTATATCGTAAGAATCAGTTGCCGAACACATTGCGAATAAAAATCCGCCTTGCCCGATAAAATTCTTAATTGTTCTAACTACAGCTTTTTCCATTTCAGAAACCTTTTTATAACCGAGTTTTTTAGCCTCCTTTTCATACAACATTTGATTTTCTTGATACCACCGTGCTCCTCTGTAACTGGCATAAAATTTCCCAAATTGTCCCGTAAAATCTTCATGGTGAAGATGAAGCCAATCATAATCATTAAGTTTACCGGTAAGTATTTCCTCAATCCAAATTTTATTGTACTCAACTTCTGCATATTCCAAAGCTAATGTAACTGCGTCATCCCAAGGCTGAAATCCGGGTGGTACATAAACAGCAATCTCTGGGGCTTTTTCCAACCGAACAACATCCATATTTTGGTCTTCGCTCTGGACAAAGGAATAAATATCTGTGACTTGAATATTATCGAGCAATTCATATTTTATATCTCTAATTCTACAATCCATTATTATTCTTTCCGAATAATCCAGCATAAATGAACCGCCCTTGTAATTCAGAAGCCAATCGGCTCTAAGCCCTTTTTTAAGCGCATTGAAAGTAATTCCATATGCTTTTAGGTGATCAGTTTGAGATAAATCCATTGGAATGAATATTTTTGATTGTGCTAAGAATATGGATGGAATAATGAATAATAATAAAAATTTTTTCATGGATATCTTTTACGAGAATTAAATGATAATATTTTTAATGTATAGAATTATACAGTAATTTACCAAAAATGTTTTAGTTAAAAGAAAAACTGTTAAAAATATTTTAGATATTAGGTTTATATTCTATT
>JAJRZB010000286.1 GCA_024275455.1 Bacteroidota bacterium
AAAATGTATCCCCCCAAAGGGGGATATAAAGGTTGCGCTCCGCGCAACTACACTAAAGTGTCAACTATTTTACATTAAATCTTTAAATACTAGTATAGTAGTTAGTAATTAAAGAAGTATAAGAATGTTTTATTATCATCATAACACAAAATTATATAAAGAAGTGTGGTTTTATGATAATAAAATAAAGAAAAAAGGTAGTAATGCTAGTAATATCTAGCGGGTATAAGAAGAGATATTTCTAATTTTTGCCATATTTTTCCGTAATTTTAAATAAAACAATAACTTTATATACTATAACGTTATAGTATTAAAGTATAATGTATTCTGAATTTGGTTTTGATAAAGAGCCTAGCGCTAAAAGATGGATTATTTCGATTTTAGGCGGTGCAGCAATACCTTTAGTTATTTTATATTTTATAAATGTTTAAATACTATTGTGTATTACAATATATAATGGTTAGTAATTTTGAATTGAGATTATTATCTCTAGAAAAACAAGTTAAACTGTTAAAAAAAGACGGAGTTAAACCTGAAGAAATTATTAATAAAATTTCTAAACAAGAAACAACAAAAAGAACAGGTAATTTAATCCAAGAAGCATATCAAAAAATTAATGACGCAATTTATGACGCAAAAGAGAAAGGTAATTATGCGATAATTCATAATTTAATGTCTTTGAAAAAAGATGTTCCTCTGAAATATGCTGTAACTAGAGATTCAATGTTAGAGTTGAATGAAAAGTTAAATATACTTGTTAGATAACTTTATATCTAACAACTTCATACTTTTTTTATGATACAAAAATCAAACAATTATTTACAACTTGATTTTCCAGAACTTTTTTTTGAATTTGACGAAAAGAAAATCATGTTAAATGTTATTACTTCTATAGAAATAGAAGATAATGGCATTCCAAAAAATCCAAAAGATAGATACATGAGAGATTTTAATTTTATGCGATTTATTGGAGCGAGAGAAAGAGATTGTTTTGAGGAAGATTCTAGAAAATTAGGTATTAAGGAGTTGATAGATAATTGAGTCTTCAAGAAGAAATTCCATTGGATGTTTATCCAAGTCCGCCAAATTATCCAGAACCCCAAGATTACGACTATGAAGACTATGAAGAAGGGGTTTTTGACTTTGTCTAAGTGTAAAAGTTGTTTAAAACATATTTCTGAGTCTGAAAAAAATCTTCAAGACAATAAAGATTTCATTGAGAAGGCTTTATCTTCTCTTCGTAATCTTTAGCGTCTTTATCACATCCTGATTCCCCCCCCCCATAAATGAATTATATTTCCTTTATATATTGTTTTAACACCCCTTTATATAACGACTATAGCTAGGCACAAAATATTAAGATAGATTTATATATCATTTAATTCTAGATTAATCATGAATAAAACATTAACAATCTATGAAAAAAGAAAATTACTCGGACAAGCTGCAATGCACGCCGAAAGAGCTTATGATTTTAAGATTAGATTTTTGAAAAGTAAAAGTCTTAAAAATAGGAAAATTCTAGATAAAGCAGAAAAAAGAGAAAGAGAATTAGCAGAAAAATTAATGAAAGAAGTGGGAATATGAATACACAAATACAGACTATAGAAGGAAGATATTTTTTATGGGTGTGGTAAAAGGGTTACATACGCTGTTTCTTTTGGTAAAGAATGTGGACATGAATATTATGGTTATGTTATGGCATTAAAAGTAAAAGTACATTAATATAACGTGATAACTAGATATTATTTAGAAGTAATATGATTCCTATTAATGGCCTAGTTTTTTAATTTTCTTATTTTATTTGTAATAATTTTAATTCCAAGTTTTTAATAATTTGTAGTAATTTAAATCTTAAAAGAGATGGTTATTATGAAAATTTAGTAAAAAAATATAGGGATAATTGGTATAAATTTAGAGATTAAAAATTTTAAGATGATTTTTTACCAATAATATAACCTAGCAAAGTTGTACCTGCCATAACTGCAAATGTACTTATTTCGCTGGGTAAGGAAGCGGTTGATTTTAACCCTATTGCTACTGTACCGTAATCTAAAAAGACTAGTGAAGTAAGTCCTGCAACAGTATAACCAGCCAAACTTAAAGCCATTTCCTTTCTAGTATCTGGAAATATTTCGGATATACCCATATTTAATAAAAGTGTCTTATCATATTTAAATATATCGGTTAGTATATAAAGAAGTTATCAGTGATTTTAATAAAGTATATAAAGAAGTTCTAACTCTAGATTATTATGAGTGAAAAAGAATACTGTTGTGACCATTGTAACAAAAAGTTAAAATTTAAACAACAATATGAAGCCCATATGTGGCTTATGCATCATTAGATTTTGTAATAAATCCTACACCAACAATTATCATAATAATTATGATAATTGCAATTAAAATTTGTATTAAAAAAATCATAATAAACCGCCTATTGTTAAAAGGATAATTGAAAACTCAAAACCAACATTAAACCATATCATTTATAGCCCATTACCTGTTAAAATTTGTGTATAGTTTTGATTCCACCAACCGTTAGGTTTATTTGCAATTTGCACCCATGCAGAAGCAATTAAACAGCCCCAATCTTGAAGTTCATAAATATTATCGCTTTTAGTTACATATGGAATACCATCAATTCTAGATACTTTAGCAACCTCTTTAAGATTAGTTTTTGCTGTTGCATCTTCACCTTTTGCTTTTAATGCCATAACATAACCTGCCATTCCTTCAGTCCACATTAAACTTTGAGTTAAAGGAGTTTGATAACATCCGTTATTTGGAATGTATGGGACTAGTCCAACAGCCGAATAAAATCCGTCATATGTTGAATAACTACCATCGCCACCATTAATTACATAATCTACGCAAGCGTCTGCTTCTGTAGTATCGCCCATATCATATCTTGCCAATGCATACCATGTCATATTATCTAAGGCATGACATGTATCTAAAAGACCACTTAAAGTTTCTGAAATTTCTACACAATTAACTAGACTAGCGCCAGTTTCCCAAGGCATATATTGATTATCTAATACACATTTTGTAATACTTGCCGTATTATTCCAAATAGAACAGTCAATTAACAAGTCAAATGTGGGGGTAACTGCTGAAGAATATTTTAAAACTCCGTTAATATAATATGTTATATTATTTGATGTATCAATTACCATAGATAATTTATCATTGATGGCAACAGTTTCACCAGCAGTTTTTCTAGTTCCAGATTCAGCAACATAAGCAACTCCATTATTTAATTCCCACCCAAAATCAATGTCTCCAAAATGTTCGCCACCATTATTAAAAGAAAAACCTGCAATTTTAGCAGTAGTTAAATTATCAACCAAATATGAAAAATCATGTAATTCACCCGTTTTTAATCTTGCTACTGATACACCACCACCAATCCAACCATTAGCCCCAGCATTTCTAGTTAATCCAGTAATTCCACTGTATATATCTTGAGAAATACCTCTATTTCCTCTTTTTTCTATGCTATCATAAAATACCGTATTACTTTGTAATGCTGTTTGTACACTTGCTCTTAAATCATCGGTAATGTTTTGGGTTAAACCTGAATTAATAACGCTAAATGATGTTACAGGATAAGTTCTATAATAAGAGTAATTTATTAATAAATCATTCCAAGACTGTATTTTATCCATTCTAGTATTTATAGCATTACTATAAAAATTAATATTCATATTTGCTGAATTAGTATATGTTGAAGTATGAATTAAAATTGAATTTACGTATAATCTAAATTTATTATCTAAACTACTTCTTTCTATTGTTACAATATCGCCTTTATTTGGTGTAATGCCAGTAAAAATTAATGAACTTGAATTTTCTTTTACAGCGTATTGACCAGTATTTATAAAAACACCCATTCCACCTAAACTTATATCGTTGCTAAACTGTGTTGCTGTTGGAGTTTTAGTTCCTAAACCCATATTAATTTCTGTATTATAACAATTTTGAACGCAACAATTTCCAACATATAACGTGTTTTTTCCACATGCAGTTCCTAAATTAGAATTTATTTTTTTAAATGCATTCCATTTATCTGGAAAATTAGCGTTATTTTCAGCTTCTTTTAAAGTAAAATATGCATCTACATTATGTTCATTTGCACACCAATTCACAGAATAATCAGGGTCAAAACCTAAATAAACTAATTGGTTATTTTCAGTATCTAAATCAGTAATATACGCGCCTTTTCCACCTCTAAAACATCCGTTTTGTAAACCGTTACTTATTACGTATTCTTGGTTGTAAAGAGCAACTAGCAAATCTTGTGTTCTATTTAAAATATTAGTTACGTTTGAATTAGAAGGATATTTTTTAGCAAAATGTAACCATGCACCTGCTTGCCACATTTCAGCACCAGTTCTATGGTATGGGTCAATTAAAAATTGTGGATTATGTAAAAATGAACTAAATGGTAATCTATCCGTGTTAGTTTGATTTGTTGTATTTCCACCATCATCAGTTTGCTGTCTTTGTTGGGTTTTTAACATTGCTAAACAGTATTTTTCAGCATATGTTTCTTCATTCATTGAAATTAATGCTACGATTGTAGCTGAAACATCATAACCAAAAGAACGATATTTAAGTTGTTCAAATGCTGAATGATTAGGGTCAACATTATATGAACGTGGTAATCTATAACCTTCTGTAGGTTGAGTAACGTAATCTTCTGCTAATACTGTACCAAAACTAGTAACCTCACCACCGCCACCAACAGTTATAACATTTTCTATAGCAGTTAAATGACAAATTTTATTTCCTTTATTAGTACCTGCCAAAGTTGTAAATGTCCAATTACTTGTTATAGGAACAGATTCGATAAAATAAGATTGGTCTGTAAACACAAAAACATCTACCACATAATCAAAAGGGGAAGCACCACTAGGAAAATTTGTTATTTTTCCCGAAACATTACCAGTATAAGAATAAGCATATTGAGCATCAAATTTAATATTATATCTAAAATCAAATTTTTGTGCTTCATCAGTAAATTGAGAAAATAAATTACCTTGTAAAGTTAAATCTTCCAAATATTTTGTTGTATCCAATGATAAAAAAGATTTAGAGATTAAACTTGAGGGTTCACCTAAGTTAGGTACATTTTGAAAAAAATCTTGTTTTTTAACTCCTAACGGCAATTTCATCTATTCTCCTATCTAGTCTATCATGTTCTGCTTTTCCAGCATTAAATTTAGAATTGAGACAAGAATGTAATTTTTTTACATCTTTTTCAGTTTGTTTATGTAATAAATGAATATAACCCATAATTACCCCTACGTTCATAGCAGAAATACCAATTACAGCACCTACAATTTCTAAAAATCCTACTTCCATCATAATAACACACCCCCAATATACCCAAAAGTAAAAACTATAAGTAAAAATAATATAGATTCATGGCTTGCAAATGCTAATTTCATATCTTTTACATCAAAAAAGTTACCGTCATGTGTTAAAGCATGGTGACCTAAAATAAATAATCCGCCTATAATAAAAAATAAAATTGGAATTGAAATAATAACTAAAGTAGACATAATATATTTAAATAATAGTTTTTACTACTATTTAAGTGTTTTCACCTCTTTTATAATTCCTTTTACATTTCCTGTGCTAGATTTTACACTAGAAGCAGTTTGTGCAACTTTTAAAACAGTGAAAGCAATTAATGCTAAAATAACTATTAAAATAATCATAAATATTAAAGTTGGTAATGTTTGATTATCTGCAAATCTTTGAACTGAATCTAGAGAATTTCTAGGGTCAAACTGTAAATCTTCAGCAAAAGGCACAGAATCACCAATTACGCTTAAAACTGCTGTAACTGCACCGTTAGGGCTTAATACACCAGCACCTAAAGGCGCTATCCAGTGAATAGAAACTGTATTAACATCATTTACTCGTAAAACTTTTTGAAAGAATGCAGAACCTTTAGAATCGTGAATTTTATTTGTTGAAATTAGTTTTCCACTAGGATAAAATTTTACACCGTTAACAATTATTTTTGTTAATTTCCATTCTGTAGGTAATGGACTAGAAAAACTGTCATTAGCGTGTAAGTTAACTTTTAATTCTGCCCATTGTAAATTAGTAAATCCATTAAATTTTATAACTTTAGTTAGTTGTTCTCGACCTTCTGTAGTCTCGTTTACAAATAATTCTATTGTTTTAATTGCCATTATTGTTCTCTATTTCTCTTTTTTCTGCCTAAATTAATGAAATCTTGAATTAATCTAACTGTATTTCCAGAAACAATGTTAACTCTAGATGCTGCAAATCCTGCCCTAGATTGCTCAAATTGTGTATTAGTTACTGTCTGGGTTTTTAATCCTTTATCTCTTTTTCTAACAGATTCTAATATTTTTTGTTTCTTTTGCTTTTGTGTTAATTCTCCAGAATTTGAAATTTCTTGTAATTCTTGCTCAAAATCACGTTTAACTTTTGTTCTAGATATACTCTTTTGTTCAGCACTTAATCTTTGATTTTGAATTTTATTTAAAACGCCTACATCAGCCTTTAAACCTGTTGCCGTACCTCTTTCACCTGAAAATTGAGGTAATGATAAAGTTCGATTTAATTCGTTTAATACTGCAAATAATGAAGCTTTACGACCTGTAACACCTGCCAAATCTTCAGTTTTTCCACTTTGAGAACGTCTAAAATTAACTTGAAATTTACCAGCATCTACACGTTTAGCAAATTTTTTTCTAGCGTTACTATCAGTTTGTAATAAAATACCTTGTTTTTCTGATTCCGCTCTAGAAATAATATTGCTAAATTCTCTAGTTTTATTTGAAAATGCTAAATCTAAAAGTGAACCGGCAAAAATTTTAATGCCAGATTGTTCTAATCTAACTCTTTCTTGTTCATTTAATTTTTGTGCTTTTTTAGCGTCGTTTATTGTTTGGTCTAATTGAGTGATTCTATCTTTAGCTTGACTTCTATCTATATTTGCACCACTAGGGGCAGTGATAAATTTTGCTGATAAATTTCTTAAAAATCTTTTTCTTAATTGTAAATTAGATAATCTTGCACCAAAAGGAGTAATTTTTGAATTTGGGTCTGAACCTGTTAATTCTGCTAGTTCAGCGTCACTAAGATTTTCAAATTCTTTTTTAGATAAAGTAATTTTTTTCTTGTTTTCACTAGTAGTTTGAGAAATACTTTTGTCAGGTGCAGAACCTATACTTTCAGAACGTCCACCAATTGCAGCGCTCATTTTACAAACCCCGCAACTATACCTTTTTTAGCATCTTCAATTTTCATCATTTTTCTAACAGTATCTTTAAATCCTAATATTTCAGGCCTAAAAATTTCAATTAAAATTAATATGATTATTCCAGATAAAACAGAAAAAAAGAAAAAATTAGGTATTTCAGGAAGATTCATTACTTTTTCACCCTCAAAAATATACCAATTCCCACGACAGCAACAATAGCAATAATAAATATAGGATTACTTAATAATCCTAAAAAATCAAAGCCTTTTTCATCTAAAAGACCGCTTGCAAAATTTCCACCGCCTGAGCCACCTAAACTTACTTCTTCACCGATTTTAATTCTTAATCCTTCAGGATTACTAAAAAAGTCGTCTACTCCTTGGTCTCGTAAGTCAAAAAATCTACCTACAGCCTCAAATACAATATCACCAAATTGTTGTCTGAAAATCTCAGGGGTAAATTCACTAAATGCTATATTAATAGTACCGTCGGGATTAGTGGTAACGCTTGTTAATCCATCAACTTGGGCGTTTCCTGTGGCTTCTGCCAATCCTTCCCTAATAACTTGTGCAATTTCTTCAGCATTTGGAGCAACACCGCCCGAAGTTATAACGTTTAACACAGGTTCAGTTAAACCGCCAGTCAAACCAGCGTTTTCAATTTGAAGTTTAACATTTCGTGGACTAACGACATTACCGAATTCATCAGTTGAAACATCAATATTTTGGATAGGTAAATTTTGATTAGGTGCATTTGCTAATTGCGCTTCTAAATCGTCTAAAGTATTTGCTTCGCCTATTGTAGTTTGTCTTCTAATTAATTCATTGGCAAAATTTAATTTAGCATTATTTGAACGAATAATATCAGTTTGTAAAACAGTATTGATTGTATTTTGGTCTTGTTTAGTTACACCTATTTGTCTATCTTTAAAGTTAGTAGCACTTAAAGGGTTAGTTTGAATTCCACTAGCAATTTGATTTGCTTCTGCTATGGTTTTACCACTTAATTGTTGAGCCCTTCTTTCACTTGAAAAATCATTAGCAACCCTTCTAGTAACCGCATGTTGACCACTAAAAATACCTAATGCTTGTTTTTGTGCATCTGTTAAGTTAGGACTATCTGCAGTTAATCTTCTTCCGTCTCGTGTTCTGATAGATGGAATTGATGAAGAAATATTTCTACCTACATTAACCTTATTTACTGCTTTTCCTCCAAAAATAGTAAATTTACTACTTGGAATATTTGAAGCACCTCCAGCAGCTTTATTTGTATCTAAAATTAAACCCGTACTAGTTCTATTATTTGCGGAGGCATCAATTCTTTTTTGCTCTTCAGCAGCCTTAATTACGGCAATTCTTGCTTTAGTTGCTCTTAAATGTTCTTCAGCACTAGAAGAGGCAAAAGTATTAGCCCCTGAAGTATCAACGCTCCCTTGAAAACCTTGAAAACTCATGCTTCCTCAACTGCGCCTACTTTTCTTAATTCTGATAAAGGAATTAATTGTAAAATTACAAATCCAGTAGAAACGCCTGTAACTGAAATTGTAGAAACTTGTACGTTATTATGCGTTTGGTCGGCACCTGAACCGATTGTATAGGCAACTTCACCATTTAGCGAAACGCTTGCAACACCTGCGGATTTATTAGAAATTTGAATGTCCATAGCAATGGCTTTATATTTTTCATTAATATTCAAGTCAACGCCTGAAGCGCCAAATTCTATTACTTTGGGTATCTTGGGGGTAAATCGTTAATCGATTTTATAACCCTAAATTTAACAGCACTCATGATATCACCTATGCGAACTGTCCTATACCACTAGCAAAAGGATTATCTAAATCTACACTTGAAGCAATGTTTTTAGCACTTTCTGGGACTTCAATAGATTTAGAACCTGTTGGTATCATATTTTTAATGTTTGATGTTGCTTTTTTCTTATTTAATGCAACTCCAGATTTTCCAATACCACTTAACATAGAACCAACTTTAATATTGATATTATCAACAAATGCTCTAATACCTGTAGCGCCTTGTACTATTTGTTTAGCGTTTTTCTTACCCTGAGGGTCTTTTACGTTATCATCTGTTAACTGATGAACTGGCAATAGTTGGTTAGGACTTCCTACTCTTTGAAGAATTCTTTCAATTTCTGCTTGTTCTTCAGCACTCATTTTAGATAATTCATCTTGATTGACAGTATTAGCAAATTCGTGCCCTACTTCAATCATACGAGTTTGTACACCACCGTCAGTTTTAGTTTGAATTTGAACATTACCACGTTCATCATCTAATACTTTTTTAATAATCTCATCTTCGCCTACTTCTTGAGATTTAAGAATTCTGTCAGTCAAAGAACCCATATCGCCTTCAAAACCCAATAACCCGAAAGTGCTTTTCGGAGTTACAGGCTCAATGAGTTTTTGCTCGATAAAAGTAGATTGACTAGGCAAATCATTTATAACTTGGTTATCTGCTGATTTTTTTCCATCCAATAAACCTTTTAGGCTAAAATTATGTTTAATTTTCATTTATTTTCACTTTTTTATTTTTCTTATTTGTCCATAAGTGGAAACCTGATTAAAAAAAGGGCTCAGGTTAAGCCTATTGAAATTTGTCTAGCGATTATACGCTAACTTTTACACCCTGTTTCTTAAATGCTTTTTGTGTTACAAAACTAGAAACCCAAATAAGGGCTATAGTTGTAGCAAGCACGATTATCTCATTAACGACATCAAACTCTTGTTGTAAAACAATGTTTCTCAACACGAAAGAGACAGCAAGGAAAACAACGGTGAAAAGACCTAATGCGACTATATTAACCATTTTTCTTACCTCTATTGATATACGTAAAAGATTCTTGGTGCAATTTGAGCATTTACATCAAATTCAAATTTACTTGAATCTGTTTTCTCAAAGGCGTCAGTCGGAATAACAGTTAGACCTAAAAGACGTGTTCCATCATAACGAACATTTATGTACTCATCAATCATAGTTCTACGGATATTTTCAATTTCCTCATTAGAACCCCTTCTAAAAGAGAGTCTATCAACTCTAGTATTTACCATTTCGGAAGGTACACTAGAAGCATTTGCATTACCAGCCATATAGGCTAAAATGTGGATTTTGATTCCATCAGGAAGCAAATGTGCAATATCAGTATCAGCACTAAAGGCTTGAATATTAAAGGCTTTAATTCTGAGTGTGATAGCACTTGCTTTTGCTGGAACATATCGTACTATAACTGAGAGAGTATTGATAACTGCTGTACCTGTACCTACTGTACCATAAAAGTCTGATAGTGTACCAAGTTCAATCTCTAAAGTAGCGGGTAAATCTGCGACACCGATACTTTGTGGAATGATAAAGTGGTTTACTAAATTGGTTTCGTCACCTGTTGAAGTGGTAGGTTCTGAAGAAATTCCTCTATTAAAAAGGAAGTCGTCAGCGTTAACCAAACTTAACAAATAAGCCATACGCCAAATATCATCTTTTTCTAATACTGCTAGGTCAGTGTTGTTATTATCTGATAGTTTAATTCGTCTAAAAAGTCGTGCAACGGTTGCGCCTTTATATGAACCTGAAGGAGTACCACCATCGGCTAGTTCTGTTCCAGTACCGCCTACAGTAGTCAAATCAGTTTCAATATGGTACGAAACTACATCTCCCAAACCTTTCACAGTTTGAGTATCCAGCGTTACCGCTGAAATTGAAATAGTTGTTGAACCGTATTCTTTAACAGTTTTTAAGATTCTCATAGTATTACTTATAAAGAATAGTTAATGGTATTTAAAGGTTTCTATAATTTTATATATTACAAAAATCCTTAAATAATAGTATGTTTTATAACATATATGAATTTAAAAGGTAAAAACAATAAAAAAACTAATTCAATAGCCGAAATTTCATTAGATAAAGAATATGTTTCAATATGGATTCATTCATCCAAAAGCGATGATGTTAAAGAATGGTTTTCTTTTGACAAAAAAAGAATTATTAAAAGCGTTACAAGAGGTAACAACTAATGAATAACAAAACACAAAACATCTACAATAATTTATCGCCAATTGAAAAATTAAAATGGAATTTAGGAATAGGACGAACTTTAAATAATTTACCTGCAAGTAAAGCAAGAAAAGAAAAAGAAGAAGAATGGCATTAAAATGTTCAAAATGTAATACTGTTTGTGTAAAGCATAATTGTTATCCTTGTGAAACACAATTAAACCCTTTAGGAGTTTTTTGTTTTTGTCCAAAATGTAAAATTCACCCTTTAAATTTTTTAAAAAAATAGTATTTTTTATTTAGGGTTTTTAACCTTTCACAGTACTAACTATACCCTCAACGCTAATATTTTTCTTTTACGTCCGTAGGAATAATAACCTTTTACCGATTGCAAAGCCTTTACTGACTTACAATAGTATTTCTTGAGTTCTAGACATAAGGTCTGATTGACTCTATACTTTTTTACCTTTTCGATTATTTGGAAGGAGATAGTAGGTAAAAACTATACTTGGGTTACATCGAGAAACCTGTAATCCTAATGTTTTTCATTTTACGCTTTAATGCTTTTTTAATGCCGAACTATACAAGCAACGACATAATATAAGAATGTAAACTACTATTTAAATATATCTAATAATTATCATATCTTCTAAATACACCACATTTACATTTTTTATAAAAAGCATCATGTAATAACCAAACGTGTTTATGATTTTTCATGTTATTTCATTCTCGGTACAGGGTCGCAATTTTGCACAAAATCTATATCAGTATCTAAATATAAAAAATGATATTTATCTAAAACTTTTAAAAATGGTGCATAATCACCTAAAGAAGATTCTTTCAAATAATCCATATCTGCTCTTTGCCAATGTTTAAACATATAGAGTTTATTTGCTTGAGAGGTTAAATCAGTGTGCATTTTTGCTAATCGTCTAGTTACAGCGATTAATCCAATTCCATGATGGCGCCCAATCTGAATAAAATAATTTTCAATGTCACTTAATTTTTGCATATTTGGAAAAAATTTATCTGCTTCATCAGCAATGATAATACCAGTCAATTTATCTTTCATTAATTTATATAATAATTGTTCAAATTGCTTTCTATTTCCATATGGAACGTGAATTATTCTGTTATCATTTTTTGGTAAATTACCTCTTAAATCATAAACAGGGTCAACGACTATAATATTAGCACCTAATTTGGTAAAACTATCAATTAAATATAAAACTAAGTTTGTTTTTCCAGAACCGCGTTTTCCAGCAACCAAGCCAATATCAGTCTGTTTAAATGGTTTTGCTTTCGCTAAAGAACCTTCTTTAATATCATTTTCTTGTTCATCTATATTCTCTTCAATATTATCAGATAAACTTTCTTGGTCAAATTCAGAATCATTATCTAAATCTTCTAAAATTTATCCGTTAATTTCTTCAGACATTATTAATAAAAAAATTATTCCTTTTTTAAAGGAATATTTTTATAACCTACAATAATTTTATCATTTTGTGACTCTATCATTTTAGGGAATTTTGACATTACTTTAGCCAATAATTTAGCTAATTTAGCACCGTCAGGATTGGGACTAGTTATTTGAAGTACAACTCCATCTACTCTCTCTAAGGTAACTACATCTAATCTCTCAATTTGTAGATTTTCACCCTGTAATTCATTCATAATTTCCATCATATCACCCATTTGGTCAAACATTTATTTTTTTCACCCCCAATTTTTTCATATATTTTATTTTTTGTTTTTTTCTTGCTTCTAATTGTCTATTTTGGAGTTTTTCAATAAAAATTCTTTTTTCAAAAGATGAAATTTTACCCCATTGGCCAAATATTTTTAATTCATCATTAGTAAGTAATCCAGCAGAAGCAGCACCAGTTACTCGAGTTAAAAGTTTTTGCTCTTTTAATTTTTTATTTCCACATTTTTCACATAAATCTACATATTCAATTTCAATATCTCGAGGTACATTACCACCAGCAAAACCTCTAAAACCGTTCATACCTCTAGGTTCAGAAGTGGTACGACCACATCCGCCTAAACTTATGTTACATGTGAATTTTCTTAAACTATTCATCTAAAATACCTACCTTACTATTTTGAGAACGTTTTTTAACTTCTTCTTCTTCAAATTTTCGTTTAATTGCTTCTGCCCTTCTTGCAATTTTCATTTTTTTAATATCTTCATTTGTAACTTCTGAAGCCTTTGATAATTGCTCTTTTATTTTTCTTTCAGATTCATCTAAAATTTCAATAGGTTCAGAATTATCTTTTGGAATTCCATCATACACAGGTTCATTTATTTTCTGTTTTTCTTTAATACCTTGAATAATTTTCTTTTGACTTGGAGATAATTCTAATTTAGCAAGTTTACGTTTTTCAAGTTCTTTTAAAGCCTTTTTTCTTTTCTGTTCTTCCTTCCATTCTGGACTAAGAGTAAATTTAGTGCCAAAAGTTCCTACTAAATTAGCAACAGATAACCACAATGGCGCATTTTCCGCAACTGCTAATTTTTGAAATATTTCTACTTGAGAAGTTTGTTGGGAAATATTAGTTAATTCAGCATCAGACAAATTCTTATAATTAATAACATCAACACGAGAACAAATTAAACTAATCATCATATCTACAAATTTCCAAAATCCCTTTAATGCTATTGCAACATCAATACCGCCTTCAGAAACTTTTTGTTCTGTTTCTGTCCCCATTCCATGTATAGCCTGAGTAACGTCAGGGGGATTAGTATCACCATCATCTTTTTCAAAACTTATAGGTAAATTACCTCTTTGAATTTTAATTTGATTATCGATTTGTTCTAAATCTTTAGGGTCTATAGACATTATTGATTATTTGCCTCTAACATTGCTAAATCATTAGGCGAAATATCAATATCGCCATTATATTCTAAAAGATCTTGATTAATTTCATTTTCTTTTGATTTTTTCTGATTTTGCCACCATTTCCATAAACCAAGAAAACCTAATGTACCACCTGCAATAAAAGCCATAATAATTATCGTTTTAACTGGAAAAGTAAAACCTGTTTTAGGTGTTTCTACAACATTTTTAGAAGTATCTAACTTAATTGAACCTTTTTTTAGATTTGCTAATTGTTTAGGAGACTGATTTCTTTTCTTTTTTCCCGAGACTTTAGTGCTCCCGGCAACCTCTTTTCCCGAGACTTTAGTGCTCTCGGCAACCTCTTTTCCCGAGACTTTAGTGCTCTCGGCAACCTCTTTTCCCGAGACTTTAGTGCTCTCGGGAACGGTTTTTTCTACAAATGTCGAGACGTTCCCGACAGTTTTAACAATTTTATTATCAATTCGGTTAGTTTTCCCGAGACTTTTTTCAGTTTTCCCGAGACTTTTTTCAGTTTTCCCGAGACTTTTTTCAGTTTTCCCGAGACTTTTTTCAGTTTTCCCGAGACTTTTTTCAGTTTTCCCGAGACTTTTTTCAGTTTTCCCGAGAGTTTCCCGAGAATCCCCGAGACTTGAAGATTTATTAGAAATATCAGACATATACATATATAAGAGTATAAACTAGTATTTAAAGATTATGTTACGACAGTCTCTTATCAAAAAACATAAAATTATTTTTTATGTTCAACTATGTAAGGTTGATAAAGACCCCAATTATGAGCACGTAATAATTTAAAATGATATTTGAACAAAATAGAATTAATTGTAAAAATTACTCCTACATTCTGTCTTCTTTTATTCATTGGAGACCATGTAGATTTTACATCTTGTTGAATTTCATAGTCAATCGATTTTTTAATATCAACATCTAACAAACAAGTTTTACAATAATATTCAACTAAAGGCTCTTTTTTAAGATTTTTGGGATCAACATGGAGAGAACCCAAATATTCTAAAGACATGATAAGTATACAATTAAATAGTATATAAAGATAGTGATAAGTATGTTTAGTCTCATTTAACTACATTTATTTAAATAAATTTACACTAATATGATACTAAAAAAAAGGTTAGATATAAGAACTAGGTATTGCTACACTATGTTCTAATTCTCTATGTATTTGTTCTAACATTTTAACATCTTCAATACAATGTATGACACAGTAATCCATAGCCTTTTTATTTCCAGCGATTACAGCCTGCCAAACCATTGGATGAATTTCTGTTTTTGACCATTTGACTTTATCAAAAGCCTTGGCAATACTATCTAACTTGTTACTGATTAACTTATTAGATTTTTTCGACATTAGCCAAGTGTCTCCAAATTTTATGCTATGGTATTTTGGTACAAGGTCTTTTCTACCTAAAGTCCAACAGCGGGTTTTAAAATATGGAAAATCAAAAAATCTTCCAAAGTGACCGATCGCTAAATCACATTCTTCAAACAAATAACTAATTTGCTCTAAAAGTGGCAAATCGTTTTTGTAAGGTTCGGGTTTTTTGACATTCATATGCTTTTTCAAATCTGGAAAACGCCAATCAACAAATTCTTCAATTTTGTTAGTTTGAGTATCTCGAACTCTAGCAACATAACAAAGTATCTGCCCCCATTCACCGCTAAATCTAGGTGCTATCATTGTTTCTAAATCTAGATACAAGATTTTTCTAATTTTTTTCTTTTCATACCTTTCAGATATTGTCAACAATTCTTCAGGTATTCTAGAAATAGATTTTGTTTTTTGTGTTTGCATGAAATATTAGAGTGTGAACTAGTATATTAAGAGACTGAATTTTTTACTTGATTGTTAATCCATTTTAAAAAATAACCTTGTTTAAAGTTAGATAAAAACAAATACAAAAAATCATCATATTTAGTCATATTTAAAAAAAATAAAAAAGGGAGGTTAAACCACCGTTATGGTTTTAAACTTATTGCCTTTATCTGAAATGTCCTCGATTACCCTTACAGGTAATGCAAAACCATTTTCTAATGATTTTCGAATCATTCCACCAAGACTTTTTTCTTTTGGAGAACGAATATTTCCAATAATTCCCTTGTTTGTAGTTTGTAACAAACCTCTATTTGTAGGAATTTGTACTTGTTCACCATATTTTCCATCTACTATTTCAGGAAATTGTTCAATGTTGAAAATTTCCCCTACTTGTTGCTTCATGAGACTTAAAAAAGTCGTCCCTTCAATCAAACCTTGTTCTTTTGCACTTTTTGCTTGCATGATATACCGATAGTGAAACTAAAATATAAAGATGTCTAATTTATATCGGATAAGATTACCCGATATAAATTTTTATTTTAAAAATTTACTAGCATATTCGACAAAACCATTAAAATAATAGTCATGCCACATTTTACCATTTTGAAGCCTTCCTATATCACTAGGTAAAATTTGTATCATTTCACAAAACGATTTAAATATTTCAATACAAGTTTCCAATCCATATACATTTCTAACCTCTTGAATAACTTTTAAAAAAATAATAAATTTTTCAGAAGGTAGTAAATTTGTATGTAAAGAATTGTAAGTAATAGAAAAATCATTAACTAAATGAGAAAATAAACACTTTCTTAAATGGTCTTTTTCATGTTTAATTTCGTATAAAATAAAAGAATCTAAATTCCCACAGCCTGTACACTTAGAATATTGAGAAGCCAAATTTAATTTTATATTTGTAAAGTGAAAATTACCTTCAAATATTTCAGAAACTATATTAATAAATTTCTCTCTATCATCTAAAAGTATAAAATCCCTTCCTAATTGAAATTGATTATACATACTAATAAATATAAAAAAACTAGTATATAACCTTTTCTTTTAAATTAATTGGAATTGAATTTGATAAATCGTTTGTAGACTTTATATTTTTATCCCATAATCGAGAATGGTCACCATTTAAATCTAATTCTTTAACACTTTCAATAAATTTTGCAATATCTTTAGGGCTTTTACAATTTTTATGAATTATACTTTGAACTAAACTATTAGGCATAATATTAATTATTTCCCAATATGCTTTATCATTATCAAACACTAAAGAATCGTCTTTAATTACAAAATCTTCATTCCACCCATTTATTTTTCTCATTTTAGGGCTAAAACCTCTAGTTTTAACTTTTAATTTATCAGGATTTTCTTTGTCAGAAAAAGAATAAATTCCAGCCATAACCAATTTAAATTTTGGATGAAAATCATAACTCCAACGTCCTAAAATTTTCTTACCTTTAATGTTTACATTAAGAGGTTTTCTTGAAAAAACTCCGTCAGTTGCAAACATAATTATGTCATCTTTAGAATTTTGAGCAGATTCTAAAAGCATAGCACGACATTTACCAGTAATTAAACTTGCCATAACAGGATTAAAAAGATTTTTAGGTTCGGGTTTTCTTTGAGCAAATTTACCATAAAGAGAATTAATTAACACTTTATAAATATATTTTTGGCCTTCATCTTTCTGTGCTATTCTCTGTCCATACCATTTTTTAATTAATTTTTGAAATTGACAATTTTCTTTTTCAGTATATTCATATCCAAAAATATTAATCAATTCAATATCATAATATTTCAATGCTACATCTAACTCATAACTGGTAGTCCATGTTGTAAAAGTCCCGTTAGGACACATTACAGAACCGTTATCTTTTCTATACAAAAAAGGGCATAACTTATTCTCATTAACTTTAACTTTAATTCTATATAATCCTATTTTTAAAGTGTTAAGTTCACTAATTTCTTTAATTGTTTTCCAACTTCCAGTTTTCATATTTGGAATTAAAGACATTGAATAAGGATAAGCACTGTTAATATCTGCATGATGAATATTTTCTAAATAACCTTTAAAAAATATCTCAAAACGACCACCAAAATAACATTTGTATGCCAGACTTTGAATATCATATGAAATAGCGTTAAAACTATGCATTTCTGTTAAATCTGTACGTAAAGTATCTAATGCTATTGTACCTAAAGAATGAAATTTTTGCGGATAATATTTAAAAGAAGCATAAAATTTATCAAGCCATAAATTAACTAATTTAGGTATTAATTTACAGTCTTCAATACAATATTTAATAATTATTTTTAAATTTTTTTTAGAAATTTTATTAGGAAACTGTTTGTTAGGATAAATTTTATTTACTTCATCATCTTGTTTATGTAAATTTAAATGTTTTTCCGCTACAGAATCGAGACTAGATTTACCATTTACACCTGAAAATTTCCATAGTTGCATAGCATCATAAATTACAACTCTAGAAAATTTTTTATGAGAGTCTTTATCATTTAATGTTAAACATTTTTTATTTAAATATTCAACTTTTAAACCGTTAAATACCCCTCTTAATTTTTCCTCTTTTGAATAACCTGTATAAAATTCCATTAAATGCTCTTTTAAAGACTTTAGTAAAACTGACGCATCAAATTTTAAATTCCAAAAGAAAACAATAACATTATCAGTTTTTTCATTAGCTAACACATCTTGTTTTATATGTAAAAGATAAATGTAAATTTCATCTAAAGGTAAAATAGTTTCCCAAGTAGAACCGCCTAAAAGAGTATCATCATTATATGAATTATTAAGACATAATAAATTACCATTACTAGAAAAAGTTTCAGTATCTAATCCTACAATAAAAGGTCTATCTTCTATTTTATAATTTTGCTTTAAAACATTAAATCTACTTTTCCATTTTAATTTTCCCCTGTTATCCTTTTCATGAAGATATTCTTCTTTTGAAAATTCATCTTCAAGATCATAAGTTTTAGAAATATTTATCGTCATAATTCATATTCCTTAATTAATTGTCTACCAAGACTATCATATAAAGTTTTCAGTCTTAATTTTTCATTCCAAGTATTATGTTTTATATATTTTGTTTCCATTTTTATTCTGAATTAAATAAATACTCAACATCTTCGTTAAAAGCAGAATTAACAGGGTCAGCATGAGCATTTTGTTTAAACCATATGTTAAATTTTGGTCTTCTTTCTTTTGGAATATTTTTCCATTGTTCACGCATATCTTTTTTATGCTCTTTTTTTATTTTAGATAAATCACTTCTAACCATTCTTTTACATTGTTTATGAGTCATATTATCAATTTTTTTTAAAGTATATCTAGAACGCATTTCTTTAGTAATAAAAAGTTTTCTCATAATTGCACGTGCCTTGTTTCCTGTTTTCCCATTTTGAGAAACTTTATTACACACATTTTGGGCTTGAGACCAAGATTGTTTAACTGTCAATTATCTATTCGCTCCAATAAACATTTAACTTCTAATGCTTCATTAGAATTACACAATACAATTAAACCTTGTTTTTTCATATCTTACTAAAATACCATCTACTACTTAAAAGTTTCTTAAAATAATAAGAAGGTTCAATATTAATTCGATATTTTTCCCATACAATATCAATTAAACTCATACGAATAATTGATACTGCAACATATGGAGCACTAACAACCAAAGTACCAAAGAACCAGTTATATTCAATTAATTTTACCAAACTAGGTAATAACATTAAATTTATTGTAAATGCTAAAGGCATGCCAGCCAAAGAAGAAATAGTATTTTTTGAAATAATATTTTTAATATTCATCTTCTATATATCCCACATTTTAAACATATTTCATGTTTACCCTGATTAACAGAATAAAATTTTCTATTTTTACAATTTTCACAATGTTTAGTTATATAACTCAATGTTTAACCATCCAATTATATTTACGCCAGAAAAAATATAAAAACATTGCATTAGCTCCTACATGCACTAAATGACTTTTCTTAGTATCATCATCTAACATAATACCCCTTCTATATGCATTCATATGACGAAATAAAGCATCCTCATAGTGATATAGTTTAGATAAACTAATATTTTTATAATTATCAACACCATATTTTTTAGCGCCAAATGTTAAAATATCAGCCAAATCTTTTTCCCAATAAGGGTCGTTTAATGAAAACATTGATTTAGTGCCATCTAAAGAATCTTTTTTAAATATCAATTATAAAGATACCTCTCTCTATCACATTTTATACATAAATACAAAGTACAATTCAACATTTTATGTACAATAAATGAAGAATCGCAAATATCACATTTCATTGTAAAAATTCTCCGCTATAACCAAATCTTTGAGGGTCTCTCTTATAACAAAAATCAGAACAATAAAGACCTCTTTTGATATATATTTCACAAACTTTGCATTTCATAATTATCTTAAGACACACTAATATTTAAAGATAGTCACTAGAAAATATGATTACATGAAATAACAACAAAGATACAAACAAAATTTTTTATTTTCTAGTGACATAATTATTAATGATTAACATAATATTTAAAATTATCTAAAAGACAAAATTGTCCAAACTATATATAGTCTGCATAAAAAAATAAAAAATGTTCTAATTGTACATTGCACATTTAGAACATTTAGTTATTGCACCGCTCCAAGATTGAACGGCTTCACCACATTTTTCACAAGGAGTATCACAGAGAATGTTATTTAACTTTCTCCATTCAAATGCTCCAAGTGTTGCAGTTTTGATTAATTCATTTTTTCGAATCAACTTAAACTCTCCAATGCTTTTCATACTATACTAGTATTTAAAGATTTAATGTAAAATAGTTGACACTTTAGTGTAGTTGCGCGGAGCGCAACCTTTATATCCCCCTTTGGGGGGATACATTTT
>JAJRZB010000287.1 GCA_024275455.1 Bacteroidota bacterium
ATAATCATGTTCTAAAAGAAGGTTCACTTGCTTGGGCAGGATTAGAAAATGTTGATTTAACTTTTTTAGGATTACTAACCTATATTGGTGTAATTGCTGCAATGGTTCAAATTTTAGAAATGATTCTTGATAAATATGTTCATAAACTTTATAACACTTTGGGTATTTTCTTACCATTGATAACAGTTAATTGTGCTATTCTCGGTGGTTCACTTTTAATGGTTTAAAGAAATTATACTTTTTCAGAAAGTGTTGTTTTCGGGTTTGGGTCTGGTATTGGTTTTGCTTTGGCAGTAATTGCTCTCTCTGGAATAAGAGAAAAAATGAAATACAGTAACGTTCCCAAAGGTTTAAGAGGTTTGGGAATAACATTTATTACAGTGGGATTAATGGCAATAGCTTTTATGCTGTTTTCCGGAATTCAATTATAGAGGTTATATTTAATGGATGGAATGAATTTAGTAATTCTTGGCGTAATAATGTTTACGCTAATTGTTTTGCTTTTAGTTTTGGTTATTCTTTTTGCAAAGTCCAAATTAGTACCTAGTGGAAATGTAAAAATAACTATTAATGATAACCCTGAACATACACTCGAAGTTCCTATTGGCGGTAAATTATTAAATGTGTTGGCAGAAAACAAAGTTTACTTGCCTTCTGCTTGTGGCGGCGGCGGAACTTGCGGTGAGTGTAAATGTATTGTACTGGAAGGCGGAGGAGATGTTCTGCCAACAGAAACTACAAAGCTGAATAGAAAGCAAATTAGAGAACATTATAGATTATCATGCCAGGTTGCTGTAAAAGATAATCTAAAAATAGAAGTTCCCGCTGAAATTTTTGATATTAGAAAATGGGAATGTACAGTACGTTCTAATCATAATGTTGCTACTTTTATTAAAGAATTGGTATTAGAACTTCCCGAAGGAGAAAATGTCGATTTTAGAGCCGGAGGATATATTCAAATAGAAGCTCCACCTCACGTTGTTAAGTATTCTGATTTTGATATTGAAGAGGAATACAGGGGTGATTGGGATAAATTTAATATGTGGAGATTTGTTTCTACAGTTAATGAACCGGTATTACGAGCTTATTCAATGGCTAATTATCCCGGGGAAAAAGGAATTATAATGTTAAATGTAAGAATAGCTTCTCCTCCTCCCAGAATGCCGGATGTTCCACCCGGACAAATGTCATCATTTATATTTAATCTTAAACCGGGTGATAAAGTAACAATATCAGGTCCATACGGAGAATTCTTTGCAAAAGAAACCGATGCGGAAATGGTGTTTATTGGAGGTGGTGCAGGAATGGCTCCTATGAGATCCCATATTTTTGATCAACTAAAGAGACTTGACTCAAAGAGAAAAATCTCATTCTGGTACGGAGCTAGAAGTTTAAGAGAAGCATTTTATGTAGAAGATTTTGACGAATTAGCAAGAACTCATGAGAATTTCACGTGGCATTTGGCTTTATCGGAACCTTTGCCGGAAGATAATTGGAAAGGTTATACAGGGTTTATACATCAGGTACTTTATGACAACTATCTCAAAGATCATCCTGCACCAGAAGATTGTGAATATTACATGTGCGGACCTCCGATGATGAATAATGCTGTTATCCAAATGTTGGAAAATCTTGGCGTTGAAAGAGAAAATATTTTGTTGGATGATTTTGGCGGTTAAGTAAATAGTTTTGTAAATTAATGTTATAAACTATTTGGGGAGATACTATGGAAGACTTCAATCAAAATAATTTGAATCAAGAACAGGTTCCGGTTAATTCTCCTTCGCAAGATGCAAGAATGTGGGCAATGTTTGCTCATATCTCGGCAGTTGCCGGTTTTATTATTCCGTTCGGAAATATAATTGGTCCTCTTTTAATTTGGATACTTAAGAAAGATGAGTTTCCTTTTGTAAACGATCAGGGTAAAGAATCTCTAAATTTTCAAATTAGTATTACAATTTACGTACTTGTATCCATAATACTTGTTTTTCTTTTAATTGGAATACCAATTTTGATTTTAGTCGGATTATTTGCATTAATTATGGTTATTATTGCTGCAATAAACTCTTATGATGGGAAGGCATACAGATATCCGCTAACCATTAGGTTAATCAAATAAGAAGAACCTATTTTTTTGATGAACATTATCAATTATTACTGCTTTATTTTTAAATTTTGAAGATAAAGAAAGGAGAACTATATGTTAACAGCAGAAGATGTATTAAAACAAAAAGGTCAAGATATAATTTCAATAAATCCGGATGCTACTGTTGCGGAAGCTCTTGATATTATGTTAAAAAATAATATTGGCGCTATTCTAGTAAAAGATGGTGAAGAGTATGTTGGAATTTGGACAGAAAGGGATTTAATGAGAAATGTTGTTACAGATGGTTTTTATTCAAAAACCTCTAAAATAAAAGATTATATGAGCACAAATTTACAAGCTGAACCTAGTACCGACTCAATATATCAACTTATGGATAAATGTCTCGGCAGAAAACACCGTCATTTACTTATTGAAAAGAACGGTAAAATTATTGGAATTCTTTCCGGTGGAGATATTAGCAGAGCCCAACTTATGGAAAAATCTCAAGAACTTGATGAGCTAAACAAGATTGCTAACTGGGATTACTATGAAAATTGGAAGTGGAAG
>JAJRZB010000288.1 GCA_024275455.1 Bacteroidota bacterium
AAAACTTTGTTGGAAAAATTAGATGAAGCCGGTTTTGGAAAAGATGAATTAAAAAAATTGCAGAAACTAATTCATGCAGAAAAAAGTGATCTGTTTGATGTTTTGGAATATGTTTCTTTTGCAGTTAAACCTATTAGTAGAGAAGAAAGAGTTTTTCGATCTAAACCTAACATATTTGATGAACTGGATGATAAGCAAAAGGAGTTTATAGATTTTGTTTTAACTAAATATATTGAAACCGGAGTTGAAGAGTTAGACCAAGAGAAGTTACCCAGCCTATTGGAATTAAAATATCAATCACTACCGGATGCATCAGATGTACTTGGCGGAGTAGAAAGAATCAGGGATACTTTTATTCTATTTCAGAAATACTTATATGATAATTTGGCAGCATAGATGAAAAACTAAATAGCAAGCAATATTATGATATATTATTAAAATGCATAATTATTGTAATAATAGTGGGAAGATGTGGTTAAAATTTACAAATGCTTCTTATTATAAAGAGAAATCTTGCGCATTGCAATTATAAATAAACCGATCATGGTTATAAAAATGCTTGAAAAATATAATATAACTTCCATAGTTTCTTTTACTTTTTTTAATCCCAAATAACGAAAAATATATTTAGTTGCTGTGATTTCTAACATAACTATTATCGAATAATTGGATGTTTTATTAATTAGTTGAGTAAAAACTTTCATCTAATTATCAATTGTATTCTTTTTTCATTCCGAATTTTATACCTTTTTAAAAAAATATTTTTTTTCATATAAAGCTAAAAGTCTATTATCTGTTTCAAATTTTAAGATAAATTCCAATAATTCACACTTCGTTATATTATTTTTCATACTAAAATATTTTTTCCGCTTTTTTAAGCTGTAAAGCTGATTTTAATAAAAAAAATACTTGACTTTTGAAGTGTAAAAGCATTATTTTAGGAGTGGTGGGTAAAAGTGTTGAAATTTCCCAAATAATGGTAAAATAATGTTTTTAGGCAGTTTTAAATATTCAATAGACTCAAAAGGAAGAATTAGTATTCCTGCAAAATTGAGGAAGTTTGTTGATCCTAAAGCAAATGATGCTTTTGTAATGACGCGCGGTACTAACAAATGCATCGATGTTTACCCGATGAATGAATGGGAAAGTCTTGTTCAATCAAAATTAAATAACCTAAACAGTTTTGAACCTCAGGAAGCTATGTTCTTAAGAATGTTTTTGCAACAAGCTGCTGAGGATAAACTTGATACTCAATCAAGGTCATTGATCCCTAAAAATCTTATTGAACATGCTGAGATAGAAAAAGAAGTACTGATTTTGGGGGCAATTAAAAAAATAGAAATTTGGAATCCCAAAAATTACGAAGATTACTTAAAAACCAGTGAGCTTTCTTTTGAAGAGATAGCTAGAAAAGTAATGGGTGCATGACATATGAATCATCATGTACCGGTTATGGTTAATCAGTCCCTTGATTGTTTACTAACTAACCTTTCCGGTACTTATTTTGACGGCACCTTGGGTTTTGGCGGACATACTTCAGCATTTCTATCTGAACTTAACCCCAATTCAAAAATTATTGCAACAGATAAAGACAAAACTGCATATTCATATTGTAAAGAAAAGTTTGCAAAAGATAGCAGAGTTAGTATTTACAACACAAGTTTTACAGAAATAAAAAATATTTCACTTTTAGAAAATATTTCCGGGTTCGATGGAATATTTGCTGATTTGGGTGTTTCATCATATCAGTTTGATAATAAGGATTCGGGTTTTACATATAGAGAGGAAGCCGTTCTTGATTTACGAATGAATAAATCGGTTGGGAAACCTGCTTATGTGTTTTTAAACAGTGCGGATGAAAAAGAATTAGCTGATGTAATTTATAACTACGGCGAAGAGAGAAGGTCACGTGTTATAGCAAAAAAAATTTTTAAGGAGAGGCAGAATAGATCAATTAAAACAACAACACAGCTAAAAAATTTAATTGAATCAGTTGTACCAAAACAAAATTTGAACAAAACATTGTCAAGGGTATTTCAAGCACTCAGAATTTATGTAAATAATGAATTGGAAGAATTAAAGGAATTTTTAGAAAAAGCTGTAAAACTTTTAAATAAAGGCGGAAGAATTGTGGTTCTATCCTATCATTCGTTAGAAGATATAATAGTTAAAGAATTTTTTAAGTATCAAGCAGTGAGCTGTGTTTGTCCGCCCGAAATTCCGGTATGTGTTTGTGATAAAGAAAGTACACTAAAAATAATTACCAGAAAGCCTTTAGTTGCTAATAAAGATGAAATTGAATTAAACCCCAGATCCAGGAGTGCAAAATTAAGAGCAGCAGAAAAAAAATAAAGAAAGAACAAAGTTCATTTTTTAAAAGAGTGTTATTTGTTGCACTAACTGTAACTCCGCTGGTTTTTGTATACATGTTTACACAGCAGGCAATAAGAGAATTAAACATGCTTAAAAATCAGAAGATAGAACTATTGCGGGGTGAGGAAAATAAATTAGAAATTAAAAGAGTAGTATATCAAAAGCTAACATCGGAAGACGAAGTAGTAAAAAAAGCAAAAGAAAAATTTGATTTAGTTAGAATAGATCACATGAGCAAAATATCAGTGAATAGAAATAGAATTAAAAACATTGAATCCTTGATTAAAAAGAAATATGATTAACTCGAGAGCTTTAATAATAACGGTATTTGTATTTGTCGGATTTATCGGTTTAGTAGTCCAACTTTTTACTGTTCAGGTGGGCGGACATGAAAAATATAAAATCAGGGCGGAAAAACAGCAGAATAAAGTTTACACAATAAAATCTGAAAGAGGAATAATTTATGATAGAAACAAAGAAATTTTAGCTTATACCAAGGATGATGTTTCTCTTTTTGCTGATGCACGCATGCTTAAGAATAAACCAAAAAGATTAAAAAAACTATCCAAAGAATTAGGCAGAATTTTTAATACGAATCCGAATAAGTATATAAAACTTATCAAAAAAAGCAAAGGTAATGTTTGTCTTGAAAGGAAAGTGCCGAAAGATAAATCACTAATTCTAAACAATTTGGTAGTGGACGGATTTTATAAAAAAGAAGATTATACAAGGGTATATCCTTATAAGAATATTACTTCACACATTTTAGGGTATGTAGATAATAATTGTGTAGGCAGAGGCGGATTTGAAAAACAATATGATGAAGAACTTTGCGGAGTGGATGGACAACTGCAAGTAGAGCGGGATGCAATAGGCAAAACAGTAACAATAGATTATGATAATTCTGAACCGGCAATACCGGGTAAATCCTTTCAGTTAACAATTGATAAGGTTTATCAGAAAATTCTATCTACCGAACTGAAAAAAGGTGTTGAAAAATATAAGGGTAAATCCGGAATTGGAATTATTGCAAATCCTAATACTGGTGAAATTTTAGCATTGGCTAATATTCCCGATTTTGATCCAAGTAGGTATTATAAAGTTTCGGATTTTGTAAGAAGAAACAGAGCCTTAACCGATACTTACGAACCCGGATCGACAATGAAATCAATTGTTTTGGCTATGTTATTAGACAAATCAATTGTTAGAGAAAATAATGTAATTAATACGGAGAACGGAAGATACAGAATTAAGGGTGCAACAATACGCGACACTCATAAGTTTGAAAAATTAACCGTGCGAGAGGTACTGGAACAATCCAGTAACATTGGTATTGTCAAATTAAGTAATAGAATAAAAGACAGAGATTTTTATAAGGGATTAAGAGATTTTGGCTTTGGTAACCTTACATCAATTGATATGACTGGCGAAACCAGGGGCAGTTTGAAAAAACCTAACAGATATTCTGCAATTTCCAAAGCATTCATTTCTCATGGTTATGAAATTTCAGTTACACCCATTCAAATGGTAATGGCTTATTCGGCTTTAATTAACGGGGGTAAACTTCTGCAGCCCTATATTTTAAAACGAATCTATGATGCCGAAGGAGAAGTTGAGGAAGAGTTTAGAACAACAAAAATAAGAAGAGTTATTAGTGATGAAACTTCCGAAAAAATGAGAAGTATTATGCTCGGTGTTGTTGAAAACGGAACTGGCTCAAATGCACAACTGGAAAATATTTATGTAGGCGGTAAAACAGGGACTGCACAAAAATTAATTGACGGTAAATATTCCAATAAAAAATACAACTCTTCGTTTATTGGTTTCTTTCCTGCCGATGATCCCCAAGTGATCTGCTTAATATTAGTTGATTCACCTGAAGTTGGTAGATACGGCGGTCAAGTTGCTGCCCCGATTTTTAGAAACATTACCCAGATAATTTTGGAAACGGATTTCAATATCGATAGAAAAAAAGAGAAAATTGAACGCAATACAATTATGAATGATTTTATTGCGGAACTTGAAGAAAGCGATGAAAGTAGTTTTGTATCGTTTGCCAATGTAACAAGTGAAAAAGACAATGCTGATAAGAACAAAAATAAAATAGTACGTACGACTATGCCAAATCTAAAAAATAAATATTTACGAGAAGCAATAGCAGCAATGAGCGAACTGAATATTGAATATAAAATTAAAGGCAGCGGTAAAGTAATTAAGCAAAGTATAAAACAAGGCACACCAATTAAAAAAGGTATGGTTTGCTTTATTGAATGTTCATCTAAAAATTAAATGAGTGTTAATGTTATTAAGTGAATTACTAAATAATATTTCTGTAATCCAAGTTGCCGGGTCCCCGGAAAAGGTTGAGGTTAAATCTATAACCGTCGATTCGAGAGAAGTTCACCCGGGATGCATATTTGTAGCAATAAAAGGTTTTAAGCAAGATGGACACAAGTTTATTCCTCAAGCGGTAAGTAAAGGAGCATCGGCAATTGTTTTGGATAATAATGATGCAGAATTTGACCATTTGTTCAAAAATAATGATGTTGTTAAAATACTTGTTCACAACTCAAGGAAAACTCTTGCTCAACTTGCGGATGCTCTTTACAATTCTCCTTCACAAAAATTAAATTTAATTGGAGTAACCGGAACTAAAGGTAAAACTACAACTTCATATTATATAAAGCATATATTTGATAATGCCGGAATGAAATCCGGACTTATTGGAACAAACAAAAATATAATTGATAATATTGAAGTTCCATCGAAATTAACCACACCGGAAGCTTATGTAATTAATGATCTCTTAAATCAAATGGTCTCTAAAGATTGTACTCAATGTGTAATGGAAGTTTCTTCACACTCATTGGAGCTTTCCCGCGTGGAGGGGTTGGATTTTAATATTGGAATATTTACAAATATAACTTCAGACCATTTAGATTTTCACTCAAACTTTGAGAACTATTTATCAGCTAAAAAAATATTTTTTGATAATCTGAAACCGGCAGCAAAAATAATTTTTAACAATGACGATCCTAATTCTTCAAAATTGTTGAAGAATACTGTGGCTGAGAGAATTTCTTATTCGGTAAATAATCCTTCCGATATAAAAATAAATAATGTTGAGTATAATCTTGATGGTACCAAATTCCAGATAAATTACATGAACAAAACTTATGATGTTGAAACAACATTAATAGGTTTATTCAATGCCTATAATGCTACGGCGGCATTTGGTGCAACGGTTTATTCGGGAGTTAAAATTGAGGATGTAATTAATGGAATTAAATCAACTCCGCAGGTTCCGGGTCGGTTCGAGGTTATTGGGTCACAAAACAAAAAAGTTATAATTGATTACTCTCATACGGCAGATAGTTTAGACCAAGCATTGAAAGCTATAAAACATATCGTAAAAGATACAAGACCAATCTATACTGTATTTGGGTGCGGCGGCGATAGGGATAAAACAAAAAGACCTATAATGGGAAAAATTGCTGAAGAGTTAAGCGATTTTGTATACGTAACATCCGATAACCCAAGAACCGAGGACCCAAATGAAATAATAAATCAAATTACAAAAGGGTTGGTACACAATAATCATAAAATTGTTGAAGATAGAGAAGAAGCCATAAGATCAGCCATAAATAATTCTGAAGATAATGCCGTTATTTTAATTGCAGGCAAAGGTCATGAAACATATCAAGAAATAAACGGAGTAAGACATTTTTTCTCCGATAAAGAAACAGCGGAAAAATATTTATAGAATGAAAATTACTTTAGAAGACATATTTAATATTCCAACAGCGGTAATTTATTACCCGGATTTATACAAAGCTGTTACTTCGGTTTCTATTGATACAAGAACAATCAAAAAGAATTCTTTGTTTGTTGCTATTAAAGGTAAAAATTTTGACGGACATAAATACGTAAAAGAGGCAATAAAAAAAGGAGCTACGGCTGTTGTTGTAAGTAATAGAAAGTTAGAAGAGATTGATGATGTAAAAGTCCCGATAATTTCAGTTAGGAATACAGTTAAAGCTTACGGTGAACTTGCAAAAATATGGAGAAGAAAATTATCTGCAAAGGTTATCTCAATAACAGGAAGTAACGGGAAAACTACAACTAAAGAAATGATAGCTCATTTATTGTCAGCTAAATACAAAGTTCATAAAACATTAGCAAACAACAATAATCAAATTGGTGTTCCTCTTACAATTTTATCTGCTACTAAAAATACTGAGTTCATTGTTGTTGAACACGGAACAAATCATTTTGGTGAAATTGAATATAGTGCAAAAATAGCTCAACCCGATTATGCAGTAATAACTAATATTGGTGATTCTCATATTAAATATCTAAACTCAAAGAAAAAAATTCTAAGGGAAAAGGAAGAACTATTTAAAAATACTAACAAAAATGGAATAGTATTTATTAATAATGATGATGAACTTTTAAGAAATCTCATAAAAAAATATTCTAACCATATAACATTTGGGTTTACAAAAGGTTCGGATGTTCATGCAGAACTAAAAGGAATAACTTCTAATGGAAACCCAAAAATTAAAATTAAGAGTGCAGCCAAATCATTTGATGTTACCTTACCAATACTTGGAGAAACCAACGCATTAAATTACTTAACTGCTGTTGCTATTGTTTTAGAATTAGGTGTTTCTAAAAAGGATATTCTAAGCGCAACAAAAACTCTTACTCCGGTTAAAGGAAGATTAAATAAGATTGAATTCGACAGCTTTACTATTGTAGATGATACTTATAATGCTAATCCCGAAAGTACTGTTAGTGCCATAAAATTATTAGCAAATATTAGATCAAGAAAAAATAAAATTGTCGTACTTGGAGATATGCTTGAATTAGGAAATAAGTCAATAAAATTGCATAAAGATTTGGCAAAAGAAATTAATAAGATGAAAAACACTTCGGTGTTAACCATTGGTAAATTTACTAAAGAGTTAAGTGCCTCGTTAAAAAATACAATTGCACTTAAAAAGCATTTTAAAAACAGAAAATCATTAAAGAGATTCTTAGAACAAATCGATGTCAATGATTCGGTGTTTCTGGTAAAGGGTTCGAGAGGAATGAGAATGGAAGAGTTTGTTCAAACGCTTAAGGGGAGAACTGCTTAATGTTATATTATTTATTTGAATATATAAATAAAACCTACGGTACTCCCGGATTTGGAGTTTTCAAATTTCTTTCTTTCAGATCTTCACTTGCGGCAATTACAGCACTCTTCTTGGCGTTTTATATTGGTCCGAAGATTATAAAGTTTTTACAAAGAAAACAAATTGGCGAATCTATAAGAGAGCTTGGTCCTGAATCTCATAAACAAAAATCAGGCACTCCAACTATGGGTGGAGTTATTATCATTCTCTCTGTTGTTGTTCCGGTAATTCTATGGGCAGATATTAATAGTATATATATAGTACTGGTTTTAACGGGTACAATTTGGTTAGGGTTTGTTGGCTTTGTTGATGACTACTTAAAAGTTGTAAAGAAAAAATCAAAAGGTTTAATTGCGAGGTATAAATTATTAGGGCAAATAATTATTGGATTGTTAGTTGGGTTGGCTGTTTACTATTTACCTGAGTTTGCCGAATATAATACACAAACCACATTACCGTTTTTTAAGAATCTTAATTTAGATTTTTCAATTCTCTACATACCGGTAGTGATATTTATTATTACTGCAACATCTAATGCTGTAAACTTAACAGATGGACTTGATGGGTTAGCTATTGGTTCAATGCTGATAGTAATGTTGGCTCTTGCAGTTTTAAGTTATGTCTCAGGTAATAAAATTTATGCCGACTATCTTAATGTAATTTATTTACCCGGCTCCGGTGAACTAACTGTATTTATTGCTGCTTTTATTGGTGCCGGATTGGGTTTCCTTTGGTTTAATTTCTACCCGGCTCAAATATTTATGGGTGATACCGGCTCCCTGGCATTGGGTGGAGCTTTCGGAATTATTGCAATTTTAATTAAGAAGGAATTGTTAATACCAATTTTGGGCGGTGTGTTTTTTATAGAAACTTTATCCGTAATTATTCAGAGACTTTATTTTAAGTATACAAAAAAGAAAACGGGTGAAGGTAAAAGAGTTTTTAAAATGGCCCCCTTGCACCATCATTACGAATTGCTTGGCTGGGCAGAGCCAAAAATTGTAATGAGATTTTATATAGCAACAATAATTTTCGCAATAATAAGTTTAGCTTCATTTAAGATTAGATAATGGAAATAAAAGGAAAGAAAATAAGTATTCTCGGCGCTGTTAGAAGCGGAATTGCCGCTGCTAAATTAGCTCATACTAATGATGCAATTCCTTTTGTTAGTGATTTGGGAGATAGTGAAGAATTAAAAGCATCATGTTCTGTACTTAATGAGCTAAATATTGAATATGAGTTGGGTAAACATTCCGAACGAGTATATAATTGTGATTTTATTGTTACAAGTCCCGGTATTCCTACGCATGCTTCTGTTATCCGAACTGCTTTGGAAAAAGGGATTAAAATAATAAGTGAAATTGAATTTGCTTCATGGTTTTGCAAAGGACAAATAATTGCAATTACCGGCACAAACGGAAAGACAACAACAACTTCTATGTGCGCACATGTTATTAATTCTTCCGGGCTTAAATGTTACGTTGCCGGAAATATTGGTTTACCTTTTTCTGAAATTGTTATGGAAGTAAAGGAAGATGAGTTTGTTGCTCTCGAAATTTCAAGTTTTCAATTGGATTTTATTGATGAGTTTAAACCTAAATATTCTGTAGTTCTAAATATCACTCCTGATCATTTGGATAGATATGAAAACAGATTTGACCTTTATATAAAATCTAAAATGAGAATAGGTGAAAATCAAAAGTCGGGCGATTTTTTTATTTATAACGGGGATGATGAAAACATTCCAGTAGGAATGATTTCTGATGAAGTAAATCTCTTAGCTTTCTCGTTGGATAAAGGTTTAGCAAATGGAAGTTTTATAGATGAAGGATGGATTGTGTATGCACACAAAGGTGAATTTGAAGAAATATGCAATGTTACCCAAATATCGTTAAAAGGTGAACATAATTTGATGAATGCACTTGCCGTTATAAATGTTACTAAAAATCTCGGTATTGAAAATGAGATCATTAAAGATTCATTAAATACATTTTCCGGTGTTGAGCATAGACTTGAATTTGTTAGAGAAATTGATGGTATAAATTTTATAAATGATTCTAAAGCAACAAATGTAGATTCGGTTTGGTATGCTTTAAGGAGTTTTAAAAACCCTATCTTTTTAATACTTGGTGGTAAAGACAAAGGAAATGATTACAGCAAGATTAAAGAAGTTGTAAAAAAAAGAGTGAAGAAAATTTATGCAATTGGTTCTTCAGCTAATAAAATTAGGGACTTTTTTAATCCGGTTACTAAAGTTGAAATTGTAAATACTTTGGATGATGCCGTAAGAAAAGGAATGCAAGAAGCAGTAAGCGGAGAAACAGTATTGCTTTCACCGGCATGTGCAAGTTTTGATATGTTCAAAAATTATGAAGACAGAGGGGAAAAATTTAAAATAGCAGTAAACAATTTATAATATGAAAAATTTAGCAAGAATACTATTAAGTCTGGTTCTATTACTAATAACATTAGGGGCAATCCTAATCTTTTCTGCAAAGGGGTATACTTATTTGGTCTCTCATATAAGCAAAATAATTTTTGCGTTCGGAGCATTTATTTTCTTTGCTGTACTACCATATAAGTATTACCGAAATCTTAGCAAGTTCTTTTTAATAGGTATAGTACTTGTCCTGGTTTATACTTTGTTTTTCGCACCGGCTGTTAAAGGTGCTTCCAGATGGATAAACCTCGGGTTTATAAGGTTTCAACCTTCGGAATTAGCTAAGATATTTTTACTTATGCATCTTGCTGTAATGATTGAATCAAAAGGAGAAAAAATTAAAGATTTTAATCAAGGATTAAAATTTATGCTTCTTTGGATTGGGATTGTAAGTGCTCTAATATTTTTACAGCCTAATGTAAGCACAACAATAATTGTAGCATTTACGTCTTTCGTTTTACTTTATGTAGGAGGTGCAAGGTTCTTTCACCTTAGCGGAATTGTTGGAGGTTTAATGATTCTTGGCGGTGCCGGAGCAATGTTATTCGATCATTCAAGAACAAGAATTTTAACATTTGTTAACAGTTTGCTAGAGGGCGGAAATATAAATCTACAGGTTTTACAATCCAAAATAGCTCTTGGCAGTGGAGGGTTATTTGGTATTGGTATTGGTCATAGTAGGCAAAGTGATTTGTTCCTTCCGGAGCCGCACAATGATTTTATATTTTCAGTAGTTGGAGAAGAACTTGGATTCTTCGGTGCTATAGCCATCTTGGTAGCTTATATGGCAATATTTTTTGTTGGAATATTAATTGCAAAAAGAGCAAAAGATGATTTAGGTCAGTTATTAGCTTTTGGAATATCATTTACAATTGTATTAAGTGCGTTTATTCATGTAGCTGTTGGATTAGGTTTACTGCCAACAACAGGAATAACACTTCCGTTTATAAGTTTTGGCGGAACCTCAATAATAATATTCTCAATTTCAATTGGAATACTGATAAATATAGCTCTTCGAGCCAATAAACATCAAGAATTAAGACGGGCGAGAGCGTGAATAAAACCGTACATAAATACATTTTTGCAGGAGGTGGCACTGGAGGTCATTTATATCCGGCAGTTGCTGTTGCAGAACAAATTTTGATGATTGAACCAAACTCGAAAGTTTTGTTTGTGGGTACAAAAAATAAAATAGAATCGAAAGTGATACCAAAATTAGGCTATAAATTTAAAAGTATTTGGATAAGTGGTTTTTCAAGAAGATTTACATTGAGAAATTTATTGTTCCCGATAAAGTTATTTGTTTCAATTATACAATCATTCTTGATAAATCTAAATTTTAAACCGGATGTAGCTATTGGTGCCGGTGCTTATGTTTCAGGTCCTATTGCATGGATGGCACATTTGTTTGGTTCTAAAATTGTATTGTTAGAACAAAATAGTTATCCGGGTGTAACTAATAGAATGTTAGAAAAGAAAGCTGATAGAATCCATATAAGTTTTGAAGATTCGAGAAAATATTTCAAAGAAAAAGATAAGCTAAAGTTATCAGGCAATCCAATTAGAACTACATTAAAACTAACTGATAAAAGTTCTGCTTTGAAAGAATTTAATCTTAGTGAAGAAAAGAAAACTTTATTGGTCCTGGGAGGAAGTTTAGGAGCCAGCAGTATTAACACTGCTGT
Source organism: Bacteroidota bacterium (assembly GCA_024275455.1). Classification (GTDB taxonomy): domain Bacteria; phylum Bacteroidota; class Ignavibacteria; order Ignavibacteriales; family Melioribacteraceae. The sequence goes on from JAJRZB010000288.1 coordinate 11,679, forward strand.
TAAGAATAACTTGGAAAATCTAAATAAAGCCGGTATTCAAATAATTTGGCAGGTAGGGGAACTTTATTACGATGAATATAAAAATTTAGAAAATGAATTCGTAAAAATATTTCCGTTTATATCAAATATGTCAACTGCATATTCCTCTTGCGATTTACTTTTAGCAAGAGCGGGGGCAACAACAATTGCCGAAGTATCTTATTTAGGATTACCCGTAGTATTTGTACCGTCAACCAATGTTGCTGCAAATCATCAGTTTAAAAATGCTAAATCACTTTTTGATGTAAATGCAGGACTGTTAATTGAGGATAACGAATTAAATTCAAAATTAAGCGAAGTTGTAGTTAATACAATAAATGACGTTGAATTACTCTCTACTTTAAGAAAAAATATTAAAAAGTTTGCTAAACCTGAAGCTGCCAAAAATATTGCACTTGATGTAATTAAATTAGCTGAAAGCAGTAAGGTTAATTAAGGATTATTTGATGATTAAAAATATTATTAAAAAAATACATTTTATAGGAATTGGCGGAATAGGAATGAGCGGTTTAGCTGAAATACTTATTACTCAGGGTTTTAAAGTTTCCGGTTCCGATCTTTCTCTAACGGAAATTACCGATAGGTTAAAAAGTCTTGGTGTTGAAATATATCAAGGGCATTCTGCAGAAAATATTAAAGATGCTGATTTAGTTGTTTATTCATCGGCAGTTAATTTAGAGAATCCTGAAGTTAAGGAAGCCTTATCCAGAAAAATACCTACCATAAAACGTGCTGAAATGTTAGCGGAAACCATGAGGATGAAACATGGAATTGGTATTGCAGGAACTCATGGTAAAACAAGCACAACTTCTATGGTTGGATTGGTTTTAACAGAGGGTGGTATTGACCCGACAATAATTGTGGGCGGAAAGTTAAGCAGCTTAGGTGGAACCAACGCTCGTTTGGGTAATGGTGATTATATAGTTGTGGAAGCTGATGAATTTGATAGAACATTCTTACCACTAACGCCAAGCATTGCAGCAATTACAACTCTTGAGAAAGAGCACCTTGATACTTACAAAGATTTGGATGATATTAAATCCGCATTCATACAATTTGCAAATAAAGTGCCGTTCTACGGATTTGTTGTATTATGTTTGGATGAACCGGCACTTCAAGATATAATCCCTAAAATTAATAAAACTGTAATCACATACGGTGTTTCTCCGCAGGCTGATGTTAGAGCAATAGATATTCATTATGAAGGAAACAAAAGTACTTTTAGTGTTTTGTATAAAGGAGAACAGTTAGGAGAAATAACATTGAACCTTCCCGGGTTGCACTATGTAAAAAATTCTCTTGTTGCTATTACTATTGCTAAAGAAATGGGTGTTGATTTTAGCAAAATTCAAAATGCACTTAATTCTTTTTCAGGAGTTTATCGAAGATTTGAAACTAAGTATAATAAAGAGGTTTTGGTTATTGATGATTATGCACATCATCCAACCGAAACTACAGCCACTCTTTTAGGTATTAGAAGCGGTTGGAATAGAAGGTTGGTAGCTGTATTTCAACCTCACCTTTATTCAAGAACAAGAGATTTTTATGCGGAATTCGGAAGATCGTTTTTGAACTCCGATGTATTTATATGTACCGATATATACCCGGCAAGGGAAGAGCCGATCGAAGGAATATCAGGGAAAATGATTGCTGATGCTGCAAGAGATTTTGGACATAAAAATGTTATTTATGAACCCGACAAAGAGAATATTCCTGCTTTACTTAACGGGTTAGTAGAAGAAGGTGATATAGTAATAACAATGGGAGCCGGTGATATTTGGAAATACGGTGAAGCATTTGTTGAAGAATTAAAAAAGAAATCGGAAAAATAATTAATGCAAAGAAGACTATCCTACATAAAGCATATAGTATTACTTCTTGGGATGATTACCGTAATAAGCCTTTTAGCATTTACATTAGAAAGAAGTGAAATAAATGATATTACTACAATTAAAATTAAGGGAAACAAATATTTAGATTCACAGCAATATTTAAAATTTGCAAATCTTGAACGCATAACTGAAGAAAATAATCTAAATATCAATTTAATTCAGGACAGACTTGAAAAACATCCATATGTAAAAAATGCTGATGTAATAATATTGGAAAGAGGAATTGTTGAAGTAACTATTAAAGAAAAAAATATTGAGGCACTATTGTTTTCAAGTGATAAACAATTTTTAATTACATCGAGCGGGGAAGTGCTCCCGTCATTAGCTGCAACTAAGAATATTAACTTTCCTATTATTATTGATAAGAAAGGTATTGATATTAAAATTTTTAATAGGATAAATAATAAACATAGTCTGAGTACTGCACTTAGAATTATTTCTGCTGCGGAAGTTTATGATAAAGAACTTTGTGAAAATATTTCGGAAATAAATGTAAACAAAAATGAAAGTTTAACTCTTAACATTACCGGAATTCCTTTTCCGGTTTACTTAGGAAAGAATAATGAAATTGCAAAAACAGTATATCTATCAAGAGTATTGAAACATTTGAACAAGAATAATATATCAAAATATTTGAGCTATATAGATTTGAGATTTGATGACTTGGTTTATTTAGGATTTAAAGAAAAATTATCGCAGGAAAAGGAAAGAATATGAAAAAAAATATTATTGCCGGGTTAGATTTAGGTACAACAAAGGTAGGTGCAGTTATTGCTGAACAGTTGGAAAATAAAATCGATATTCTCGGCTTTGGTGTTGCCCCTTCTGATGGATTGAATAGAGGTTTGGTTGCAAACATTGCTAAAACTGCCGCTGCAATAAAAGAGGCAATGAGCATTGCATCAAATAGAGCAGATATTGATGTTAGGTCTGTCAATGTTGGTGTAGCGGGCGAACATATTACAAGTTTGAGACACCGAAATTATGTTACTATCAGCAATCAAGATAAAGAAATTGAGCAATCAGATATCGACAGACTTAAAGCAGATGTTAAAACAATTAGAATACCTGAAGATAGACAAATATTGCACATAATTCCAGAAGAGTTTTACATAGATCACCAGGGAGGAATAGAAAATCCAATAGGAATGTGCGGCTCAAGATTAGAGGCTCTTAACCATGTTGTTCTTGCTTCAGTACCCGCTATGCAGAATATTAAAAAATCTGTGGAACGAGCCGGGTATTAAGTACAAGATTACATTCTTCAACCGATTGCTTCCAGTGTTTCAGTTTTAGAAGAGAATGAGAAAGATTTAGGAATTGCGTTAATAGACATTGGTGGTGGAACAACTGATATTGCAGTGTTCCATGATAAGAGTATAAAATACACAAAGGTAATTGGTGTAGCAGGCAACCAAGTGACAAATGATATTAGAGAATCACTCGGTATAGTAACCGAAGAAGCGGAAAAACTTAAAAAAGAATATGGCTATGCATTGGAAGAAGCAATTATTAAGGATGAGGATATTTATATAAAAGGAGTTGGTGCAAGAGGAAATATTAAAATTCCGGTTTCTTTGTTAACTCAAATTATTCATGTAAGAATGAAAGAATTATTTACACTTATTGACAATGAATTGAGACAAGCAGGATTTAAATCAAAAATTAAAGCCGGTATTGTACTTACAGGTGGTGGTTCATTATTACGTGGGATTACAGAACTTTCTGAAGAAGTATTCGGTCAGCCAACAAGAATAGGTGTACCTTTGGAGCTTGGCGCCGGTTTATCAAATGAAATTGAAAGCCCGGAATTTGCCACGGTAGCAGGGTTAATTAGAGGAGTCCCTGGTACAACCAGCTCTCAGGCAATGTTTAATTTTAAGGATAAGACAGCTATAGGAAAATTGGGAATAAATAAATTTTTTAAAAAAGTTCAAGAATTTTTTGATGAATTATAAATAAATATACTACAACAAGGAGGGAAAAATGCCGAATTTTGTTACTCTAGACAAGGAAGAAATGTTATCAGCTCAATTAAAAGTTGTTGGTGTTGGCGGCGGAGGCTGCAACGCTATTGAAAGCATGATAGCTAAAGGGTTGAATGGGGTTGAATATGTTGCTGTTAACACCGATTCACAAGTATTACAAATGAGTAGTGCAAATCATAAAATTCAAATAGGCACAAGCATTACTAGAGGTTTAGGAGCAGGAGCAGATCCTAATGTTGGAAGAAAAGCATTAGAAGAAGATAGAGAAAAAATTACAAAAGTTTTAGAAGGCAGCGATATGGTTTTTGTAACCGCAGGAATGGGTGGCGGAACAGGAACTGGTGG
>JAJRZB010000003.1 GCA_024275455.1 Bacteroidota bacterium
AGAAATCTTTTTGAGATGAGTAGATTAAAAGTGCCTGTTGTTGTAGTTGTAATTGGAGAAGGTGCTAGTGGAGGTGCGCTCGGTATGGGAGTTGGTGATAGAGTTATTATGCTGGAAAATACTTGGTATTCGGTTATTAGTCCTGAATCATGTTCAAGTATTCTTTGGAGAAGTTGGGAGTACAAAGAACAAGCTGCTGAAGCTTTAAAGTTGACAGCGCCCGATCTTTTAGAACTTAATATTATTGATAGAATTATAAAAGAACCTCTTGGCGGTGCTCATAGAGATTATATTAAAATTGCTGCAGAACTAAAATCTGTTCTAAAAGAAGAGATTGCTGTTCTCAGTAAAATTAAACCCGATAAACTAATTCAAAACAGACTAGAAAAATTTGCAAAGATGGGAGTATACGAAGAGTAAGGTAAGAAATAAAAAGAATAACGAATATCGATCAACGATCTATGAAGTTTGAATATTTTACTTCATCATTCGTTAATCAGCGTTCCTTGTTCGGTATTCCAAGAAAGGAAAAAGAGAATAACGAATATCGATTAACGATTTAAGAAGTAAGAAGTTTATTGATTGATGCCACCGACAACTTAGTGGCATAACGAAATTTAATTTATAAGTTTATTCAAAATGTATAAATACGATTTAGAAGAACGATTAATAAATTTTTCTGTTCTTATTATAGAAATAGTGAATGAAATGCCAAATACAAAAGCGGGTAATCATTTGTCAGGACAACTAGTTCGTTCCGGTACTTCTTGTTCATTAAATTATGGAGAAGCTCAGAGTGGTGAGTCAAGAAGAGATTTCATTCATAAAATGAAAGTTGTATTAAAAGAATTAAGAGAAACATTTATTTGCTTGAAAATAATTCATAAATCTAAATTATATAAAACTGAATCTAAAATTATAAAAGCTAAAGAAGAGAATAATGAGTTGATCTCTATATTTGTAAAAAGTGTTGCAACAGCTCAAAATAATAAGTGATTAATTCTCGATAATTTGAATTTAAATAAAAAACAAATATCGATTAATGATTTGAAAGTAAGAAGATTTTACTTCGTTATTCTTGAAAGAACGAAATTGAATAACGAATATTGAAAAACGAAATGAGAGTAAGAAGTTTTATTATTGTTGTCGCTGATCATTCACTGGCATAACGAAATTTTGATATTTGTTCAAAAGGCAATTAATGTTATCACATACAACATCAATTAGAGTTAGATATGCAGATACAGATAAAATGCAATTTGTATATAACGGAAAATATTTGGAATACTTTGAAGTTGGCAGAACAGAACTATTAAGAAAAGTCGGATTAGTATATGCAAAGCTTGAAGAAGCGGGATATCAATTACCACTAATTGAAGCGGGAATAAAATATAAACATCCTGCATACTATGATGATATTCTGTTAGTTACTGCAATAGTTAATAAACTATATTCGGCAACCGTTAATATTGAATATGAAGTTAAAAGAGAAAGTGATAATTCATTAATTGCAACCGGATTTACAACACACATGTTTATAAAAGTTGAAAATAAAAAACCGACAAAACCCCCGAAAATATATATTGATACACTTAAGAAATATTTTTAAATCTGTGAAAACCTGCCTGACGGCAAGGCAGGTCATAAAAGATCAGTGTAATATGCGTTCTATTTCTTTAAGACTTACAAGTTTAGGCAAAGCTGAGTTTCCCTTATGTTAAATAAAATTAAAGAATTAACAAAAGATACAGCTCTTTACGGCATCAGTACAATTGTCGGTCGCTTTCTCGGATTTATTTTAGTTCCATTTTATACAAATGTTTTCTCACCTGAAGAATTCGGAATACAATCTTACGTATATGCTTTTTTAGCTTTTACCAACATTGTCTATATCTACGGAATGGATGCTGCTTTTATGAAGTACGCAACTGTGGAAGGAAATGACAAGGAGAAAGTATTTTCTACCGGGTATGTTTTTGTAACTATTACCACTCTAGTTTTTTCAGCTATTCTTTTGGCTTCCCGCTCATGGTTAGCGGCAGAAGCGGATTTAACCGGTTACTCGCACATTCTGCTATATGTTATCGGTATTTTAGTTCTTGATACACAAACATTAATTCCGTTTTCCGCGTTACGCTTGGAGAGGAAGGCAGCCAAGTTTGCAGCAATTAAAATCATTAATATCCTTATAAATGTTTCTTTAAATTTTATTTTAATTCTTAAATATAAATTTGGTATTGAAGCTATTTTTATAAGCAATTTTGCAGCTTCGGCATTTTCATTTGTTGCTTTGCTTCCGTCAATAACAAAAAATCTTCATTTCTCAATCGATACATTCTATCTGAAAAAAATGCTCTTTTTCGGGTTGACTTACTTGCCGGCTAGTGTAGCAGCAATGATTGTACAAGTTGTAGATGTACCGATTATAAGAGAGCTAACCAATGAAAGCACTCTCGGAATTTACCGGGCAAACTACAAACTCGGTATTTTTATGATGTTGTTTGTTTCCATGTTTCATTATGCCTGGCAGCCTTTCTTTTTAACTAACGCTAAAGAAGAAAATGCCAAAAAGATTTTTTCAAAAGTATTATCCCTTTTCTTAATTTTTACAAGTTTTATGTGGGTTGTACTTTCTTTGTTTATTGATGACATTGCAAAAATTGAATTTCTGCCCGGAAGAACATTAATTGGCGAACAATTTTTAAGCGGTACTTATATTGTGCCGATAATTTTGCTGGCTTATATTTTTCACGGTTTGTATATTAATTTTATTGCCGGAATTTATTTGGAAGAAAAAACTAAATATCTCCCGTTAATTACAGGTGTTGGGGCTGTTCTTAATATTATCAGTAACTTAATTTTAGTTCCGTCAATCGGCATTCTGGGTGGAGCGATATCTACCTTATTAAGCTATATTGTAATGGCTATTGGAATTTTTATTGTATCCCAAAAATTTTACAAAATTGATTATGAATATGAC
>JAJRZB010000289.1 GCA_024275455.1 Bacteroidota bacterium
TGCGGAGAAAAATACCTATATTTGTCGCATAATATGCGGAGAATAAATTAGTGAATAGAAAAATATACATATATCAGCAAGAAAATTGGCCGAATTTTACTTGGGATATAAAAGAATTATCCGATTTATTAGCAGAAGTAATAAATAAACAAGGGCGGTTTATCGGTAAAATGGAAACTTTGGGATTTGACTTACAAAACGAAGCGTTTCTGGAAACATTAACTTCCGACATATTAAAAACAAATGAGATTGAAGGTATTATTTTAAATAAAGAGGAAGTTCGTTCCTCTATTGCAAGAAGGCTGGGAATTGATATCGGTGGACTTTCCCCTATCAACAGAAATATTGAGGGAATTGTTGATATGATGTTTGATGCAACCGATAGGTTTGACAAACCACTTACAAAAAAAAGATTATTCGATTGGCATTTTGCATTATTCCCATTGGGCAGAAGCGGGATGTATGAAATTATTGTTGGGAATTGGCGAGATGATTCAACGGGACCTATGCAAGTAGTTTCCGGTGCAATGGGTAAGGAGAAAGTTCACTATCAAGCACCGCCCGCAAATGTTATAGACAAAGAAATGACTGTTTTTATAGATTGGTTTAATGAGAAAACAAATATCGATTTGGTATTAAAAGCAAGTATTGCCCACTTGTGGTTTGTAACATTACATCCGTTTGAAGATGGTAACGGAAGAATTGCAAGAGCTATTACAGATATGCTGCTTGCCCGTTCAGATGGACTTTCACAAAGATTTTACAGCATGTCATCACAAATACAGAAAGAACGAAAATCATATTATGATATACTTGAAAAAACACAAAAGGGAAAACTTGATATTACAGAATGGGTTAGTTGGTTTTTAAATACATTGCGAAAAGCAATAATAAATTCGGAGGAAACGCTTGGTTTGGTAATTCGGAAACATAAATTCTGGAATACCTACGGAACGTTAATAAAAAATGAAAGACAAAAAAAGATATTAAATAAATTATTAGAAGGGTTTACCGGTTCACTTACAACGTCAAAATGGGCTAAAATAGCAAAATGTTCACAAGATACAGCATTGCGAGATATACAAGATTTGATTGATAAAGGTATATTAATAAAATCGAATTCGGGAGGAAGAAGCACCAAATACGAATTGAGAGATGAATAAACCGGCTACAACATTGTATATAAGCAATGGCGGGCAAAGTGCTAAAAATGAACAAATATGAACAAAACAAACAACAATGCAAAAATGAACAGAAGTGCGGAAAACCCCGCCACTGCTTATACAATTGAACGTTATTAAGAAGCAGATAAATTTCAGCAAATAAGGCAGTTTTATTTGTCTTATTCAAAAAGTCAGACACTGTCTGACCAATTCCAAAAAACGCAAACACTGTCTGCGGAATTGGATAAGACTGAAAATCAATATCCTGTTTTTAATCTAAATTGGTCTCATTACTTGTTTTTAATGGGACTGGAAGATATTCAATATTTAGACTTGAATAAAAAACACATAAATGATATTCCAAATGCCAAAGATAGAAATACGGTAGTTTATTTTTAGGTATAGAAATTATTAAAGAAGATAGCATAGAGCTAAATATGGAATTAGCGCATCATATCAAAAATGAACTCAGAAATAGAAATATACTTATCAGCACGGATGGACCTTTCGACAGCGTAATAAAAACTAAACCGGCATTAAGTTTTACAAAGGAAAATGCAAAAAAAGTAGTTGAGAATATTGATGTTGTACTTAAAATGTATTGTAACGATATATAAAATAATAACCGAAATAACTGTGATTTTGATGCTTGTAACACGCTTCAATTTAATTCTTAATTGAAATTAGGTATCTCATAATACCAGCACATCATATACTTTTCTTTAGAGTAAACAGAAATTCCACACCTCCGCCGTTAACGTTTCTAGCACTAACTTCACCGCCATGAAGCAGAATTGCATTTTTTACAATTGCCAAGCCCAGCCCGGTTCCGCCGGTTTTTCTCGATCGTCCGGCATCAACTCTGTAAAACCTCTCAAAAATACGCGTAAGATGATTTTTATCAATACTGTTTCCTGTATTTAGAAATGAGAAATAAAAATAGTTTTCGTCTTCAAGATAGTTATCTAAAATTATTTCAATATTTTCTCCGCCATATTTAACTACATTGTCAAAAAGATTATAGAATACAGAAAATAATAATTCCTTATTTCCATTTACGGTAAGTTTATTAGACAACTGAATATTTACTTTAATATTTTTTTCATCCAACCTTAATTGCAAATTATCGTTCACTTCTGCTACAACATCATTCACTACAATATGTTACATCTTAAAATATTCTTTTACTTCTTCAATTTTGTTTAGAAGAGAAATATCTTCAATAAGTACGGAAAGTCGATGTGCTTGTGCAATGGCTTTTTCAATAAAATAGCTTTGTTTTTCTTTAGTAATGTTATTATTCTGAAGTGTTTCAAGATAACCTATAACCGTAGCAACCGGTGTTTTCAGTTCATGTGCAATATTCGATGTCATTTGCTGTTTTATTAATTTTTGTTTTTCAAGTTTTGTTGTATCGGTTATTATTATTTCAAAATCCATATCTTGAAAAAATATGCATTGAACTGAGAAATATTTATTTACTTTTTTTAAATCAATACTTGTTTTAGGCGGATTGTAATCTTTAAAATGAACTTTGCTTTTTAATTGTTCATCAATAAATTTTATAATTGGTTCGAATTCCTTAACATCAAATATTTTTTCTGCTGAAATTGCCGATTCTTCAGAAATTAAATTCAGAAATTGGATAAAGCGATTGTTAGTTAATATTTTCTTTTTACCTGAAGAAAAAAAGGCTATACCTTCGTTTAATACATTCAAATGGCTAAAAAGTTTATTCTTCTCTACAGATATTTCATCTTTTGCAGTTTGTAATTTTTGATATATATTAACAATCTGATTACTTATAGTCCCCAGTTCATCCTTAGGAAATGTAACAGTTTCTTTAATCTCTTCACCATTATTAAGTTTTACCGCAAAATTTTTCAACTTGGTAATTGTTTCACCAAAGTTTTTCGTTATTAGGTGTAAAATGATTAATGTGATAAGGAATAAAAATATAACATAAATAATAAACAACTTACTAACCTGAAGGAAATTCTTTACTTCAACATTATTCAGTGTTGCAGTTCTAACAAAATAATCGGAATAATATTTTGCATAATAATAATAGTTATTTCCTGTTGTGGCAGAGGTTCTAATATTCGACCCAAATCCGTTTACTATTGCTTCTTGTATTTCCGGACGTTGCAGATGATTTTCCATATTCTGATGTTCGGCAACTTCACTATCATAAAGTACTATTCCCCCTTTAGCAATTATTGTTACCCGGATATTTTTACTCGGTAAAATTGTTTTTATCGAATCTAACAACTCAAAATTATTACGGCTTAAAATTTTGTTTTTTTCGATATAGTTATGCGTTAATTCGGTTATGTTATCTAATGTATTTTCCAGTTGCTTGGTTCTAAAATCCTTTTCACGCTGATATTGAAAAAGTAATACCAGAAATGTAAACACAGTAAATATTATAGATATATAAATAAATAATCTTTTTCTTATACTTATTTTATTTAACATAAACACCAAGTTTAATTGTCATTCTTTTCAAAGGTATAACCATAACCGGTTTTACTCTTAATATACTTTCCGTACTCTCCCATCTTCTTTCTAAGGCGAGTTATGTGAACATCTATTGTACGGTCTGTTACAATTGTAATATCTTCCCATACATTGTTGAAAATATCTTTTCTTGTAAGAATTCTACCTTTACTTTTAACCAATAGAACCAGTATTTCAAATTCTTTTTTTGTTAAAGTTATTTCTTTGTTTTTTATTTTTAATGTTCGTTTATCAAAGTTCATCTCCATTTCACCAACACTAATTGTTGTTTCCCTAACTACAGGTTGTTCTCCGGTCCTTTTTATTATTGCTTTTACTCTTGCAATAATTTCATTTATCGAAAAAGGTTTGGTGATGTAATCATCACCTCCCACATTAAAACCGGTAAGTAAATCATTTTCTGTATTTTTTGCAGTAACAAAAACTATAGGAACAGCTAGTAACATTTCTTTACGAATTTTTTCCGCAAGTTTAAAGCCGGACATTTCTCCCATCATTACATCTAAAATAATCAAATCAAATAATCCGATATTTATTTTTAATGCTTCTTCTGCAGAATGAGCAATTTGAATATCAAACCCTTCCCCTTTAAGATTAAATTGGAGAATTTCGCAAAGATCCTCTTCATCATCAATAATCAATATTTTCTTCATTTGATTCTTCATATTATTTTTAGTTTAAAAATAAGCTATTTTTCTTTTACTTCATCAATATCTTTATGCCTAATATTATCGCCTACAATTGCATAGATAGAGGCTTCTGCAATATTAGTTGAATGATCTCCTATTCGTTCAATAGATGAAATAACACTTTTAATATCAACTAAAGTTAATATTAAAGATTCTGAAGATTCTCCGGGGTTAATACTTTTCATGGCTTTTTTTAATAGTTTATGGTTTAGCTCATCTATCACATCATCATTCCTTATTGTCCACAAAGCATAGCTTGGGTCATTATTAAAAAATGAAAGTAATGATTTACTAACCATTTCCGAAGTAAGGTGTAACATATTAAGCAAAACTAATGATGTTTCTTTGAATAAGTTATAATCATTTAGCTTGCTTATATATCTTGCAATTTTAACAATTATATCTCCAATTCGCTCGAGATTATTAACCATTCTGTAAATAGCAAATAATTTTCTTAAATCGGAAGCCATCGGCTGATATAAAACTATTGCGTTAATAATTTGTTTATCAAGTGTGTTTTCATATTTATCTATTTTCTTCTCGTTTTCATTTAGCTGTTACAAAAGGTTTTCTAGAATATCTTTTTCTTCCGATTGAAATACTTCACTAAGTAAATCCAATTGTTTAAGAATAAGATTAGAAAACTTTTCAAATTCATTCGCAATTTTTTCAAAAGCTATATCTTTTTTATTAGCAGTCATAATTTTCCCAAAAGAATTTTTAAATTATTCATTTTAATTCATCAACTAAATTTACCTGTTAAATATTCTTCTGTCCGTTTGTCAACGGGATTAATAAACATGGTTTTAGTTTTTCCATATTCAATCAACTCCCCTAAGTACATAAACATTGAATAATCTGAAATACTGGCAGCTTGTGACATATTGTGTGTTACTAAAATAATAGTATATTTTTCTTTTAGCTCTATTAATAATTCTTCAACTTTTTTTGTCGCTATCGGGTCAAGCGCTGAAGTTGGTTCATCTAAAAGAATTACGTCTGGTAAAAAGGCTATTGCTCTTGCTATACATAACCTTTGCTGCTGTCCGCCGGATAAAAACGTTCCTTTTTTTGTTAAAGAATCTTTAACTTCATTCCACAAAACAACATCATTAAGAGCTTTTTCAACTATTTCATCTTTCTCGGATTTCTTTAATCTTATTCCGTTTAATTTATATCCTGCAATAACATTATCATAAATACTCATTGTGGGAAACGGATTTGGTCGCTGAAACACCATCCCAATTTTTCTTCTTAATAAAATATCAGACATTTCCGAAATGTTTTTCCCGTTTAGAAATATTTCTCCACTCACATCAATATTCGGATAAAGATCATGCATTCTATTTATTGCTCTAAGTAAAGTACTTTTCCCACACCCGGAAGGCCCCATAATAGCAGTAACTTTATTTCTTTTAATACCAACACTTACATTTGTTACGGCTGTTTTAGCTTTGTTATATGAAACACTCAAATTTTGCAAACTCAATACAGGATTCTTTATTTGTTTTATTAATTCATCCATCCATTTAACCTCTCTTTTCAAGAATATACTTAGAAACCAAGTTAAGCGTCAATACTAATATCATAAGGAACAAGGAAGATGCCCAAATAAGATCAACCATGTTCGGGTCATTATAAAACTCCCAAATTAATAAAGGCACGGCACTTATTGGTTTTTCAATATCAAAACTGACTTTCATACTTCCAAGAGCCGTAAGCATCAATGGCGCCGTCTCACCAATTATTCTTGATATAGCTAATAGTACGCCGGTTAATAACCCGCTAAATCCGGTTGGAATCAACACTCTCAGAATTATTTTATGATATGGAACACCGAGAGCTAAAGCGGCTTCTTTTATGGTTTCAGGAATCATTTTTAATGTTTCTTCCGTTGACCTAATTATAAGCGGCAACATCATTATAGCCAGCGCTGTACTTCCGGCTAAAGCAGAAAATCCGTTAGTAATGTTTTTTACAATCCAGAAATATGATATTAGTCCTAAAACAATTGAGGGTACACCTTGTAAAATATCTGTTATATCTCTTACTACACTTGAATATCTTTTAGAAGCATTTTCGTATAAAAATATTCCAATCAATATTCCCAAAGGAATTGCCATTATTGCAGCTAAAGAAACCATCGTCAGTGTACCGGTTATTCCATTTAAAATTCCTCCGGGAATTACTTTCCCATTATTAAGTGCAACCATAGCTTCATAAGTATCTGGAGCAATTTCAGTAAAAAAAGCTAAATTAATCTGCTTGTAACCTTTTACTATTAATTCATAAATAATAAATATAATCGGAGAAATAGTAATACCGGCAAAAAGAAAAACTATTCCTGCAAATATCTTATCTCCTAATATTCTGGAATCTATTTTCTTATTTTCTATATTATTTATAAGTTTTAACATTATGATACTTTTTTAATTAAAATTTTTCCTATACCGTTAACAACACCCGAAATAAGAACAAGTAATAAAGCAATTGCTATTAAAGCACTTAACTTTAGTCCATCAGCTTCTCCAAACTGATTTGCAATAACACTTGCCATGGTGTTTCCTGTATCAAAAATACCAAGAGGAATTTTATTTGCATTTCCAATTAACATAGTAACAGCCATAGTTTCACCAAGTGCTCTACCAAAAGCAAGAATGTAACTTGTAAAAATTCCGGAACTAGCATTCGGAACTATAACATTAAAAATGACATCTTTTCTAGTTGCTCCAAGAGAGTAAGCTGCTTCTTTCAAATCGTTAGAAACCATAGAAATAATTTCCGTAGAAATTGAAGTTGAATAA
>JAJRZB010000290.1 GCA_024275455.1 Bacteroidota bacterium
GATCTATAACCAATGGATGTACTTGCAGCAGTTCCGGTTCTTATTTCCATTAAAACCCAGTCAACTGCATTTGCGGGAATAGCTGAAGCTGTTCTTACTGCTTGAGAATATGGAGCTAAAGAAGGAAGTGTACCGAGATTATCTGCTAAAGTTCCCCCGTTTTGATAAGGTCCTTCTAAATAAACTTTAACTGCAAGGCCAACGCCTTCTGCAATGGTAATATTTGATGTTCCCGATGGAATATCAACTGAAGCAGCTTTAATTTCGCTACTTGTTGAAGCATTATCAGAATAACCTTTCCATGTTGCTCAGTTTTTAGTGTAAATATATTTTTCAGCTATTCCGTTAGTTTCGTCGTTAGTTCCACTTGTGATTATTTTAGCAGAAACGTCTTGTGTAGTTGCTGAACTGGCAACCATTTCATAATTTCTTAATACGGTTTTTGGGGCACTGGCTGATAAAGCGGTCCCTGTTGTTCTTGTAATTGTTCCGGTAAAGCCGGTACCCAAAGTTAATCCGGCAAATTGAGTTGCTCCGGCAAGGGAAGATGATTCTACCTTTCCTTTTAAATATCCGGTGCCGGTTTCAACTACATCAGAAGCACCTGATATGTAAACACTTCCGGTTGTCTCAACTAGCAAATTATTTCCTATTTCCAAAGTTAATTGTGCATTAGAAACAGAACCCACTAAAAATAAGGCAAAAATTATATAAATTAACTTTTTCATAAATTCCTCTCTGCTTATAAAATTGTTCTTTAATTTTTAAGTGCATAAGTCTGAAAACTTTCGTTTTTTTATTTCTGCAAGTGATATTTTTAAAGAAAAAACACTTTGTGATGCAGCTCACTAAAATAAGTCTTCTTATCTTCTTAAGTCAAATTAAGGTGAAAAACTCAATAAGTCAACTACCTATATGGGTAGTTGTTAAAGATCAAACACTAAAGTTAAAAGAGCAAAAATAGACTATTTCTTCACAATTCTTTAAGTTACCTTTTGTCTAATTTATTGTTTTAAATTTAATGTATTTAGTCGATTCTCTAAGTTTTCAATTCTCTTCTTTAATTCAGCATTCTCAGCTCTGAATTCTTTATTTTGTTCTTTCACTGCTTCAACCAATAAGGCTGTAATTGGTGCATATTGCATCCTATAATATTCACTGTCTTTCAAGACTACTTCAGGAATTATGTCTTTTGCTTCTTGAGCTATAAATCCTATACGTTTTCCGTTTTTATTATTTTTTGGATCTTTCCATTCAAAATTAACTCCACGCAATTTTTTAACTCTTTCCAAAGCATTTGTAATTGTTTTTATGTTCTTTTTGAGTCTTTTATCACTATAATTAACCCAGGAACTAGTTCCACCTGCAGTACCATTTACATACAAACCAGAATTGCCGTTAAAACTAGTTGTACCAACTAAGACATGATTTCCCGGTCCATCGACAAAGAGAGTTCCATTATCCACTTTCAAATTTCCATTATTATCATTTTGAAGATGTAAAGTTCCTTTTTCATTTGTTATTATTTCATTTCCATCAATTCGTAAGTTATTACCCATTTCAATTGATCCGGAACCAACGAACCCTGTGGCATCACGGTCTGTTAATTCCAATCTATTATTAGCATTCAACTGTCCGCTAATATTAACTGTTCCGTTCAAATTAACATTGTTGGTGCTAAAATCACCTCCAATTAGAGGTGAGCTTGTATTTGAATTATCTATATAAAGTTTATTGTTACCTTGTTCAAATTTACCCGCTTCATACCCAATAAAAACATTACCAGACTTGCTGTGCAAATTTTGACCATGCCCTGCATTATAACCAATAATTGTATTGTTTGAACCCGATTGATTTAATCCATTGGCATAAGCACCAATTGCAACATTATATTTTCCTAGTGTATTTTCTACTGAAGCTTCAGCACCAATTGTAGTATTTTTCTCTCCGGTTGTATTGTAAAATAATGCTTGGTAACCAATGGAAATATTTCTATCAGATCCATTATTTGAATAAAGTGACTGGTAACCTATTGCAACATTATTTGTACCATTATTATTTGAATAAAGAGCTTTCGAACCAATAGCAATATTCTTATATCCGGATGTATTCCCGTACAAAGATTTATACCCGACAGATGTATTTTCATAACCAGTGGTATTACCATGCATAGCATCAACTCCAATTGCAGAATTAAAACTTCCAGATATATTATCATTTAACGCTTCATGTCCCAAAGCCACATTTTCTTTTCCACCCTCATTTTTTTGCATGGAAGAAACACCAATAGATGTATTCCATTTCCCAGTAGTATTACCAAAAAGTGAGTAATAACCTAATCCGATATTTCCGTCTCCGGTGGTATTATTTCGCATAGAATTTGGGCCTATTGCAATATTTAGTGATGAAGAATTCATATTTAAGGCATCTATTCCAATTGCAATGTTACCATAAGTAGTTGATATTGTATAAAGAGATCTGGTACCAATAGCAATATTATTCCAACCGGACTTATTTGACTTAAGAGCTAAGTAACCAATTGCAATATTATCTGTGCCAGTATCATTGTTGTAGAGTGTTTGGTACCCAACAGCAACATTTTCCGAGCCAGATGTAATTTTATTTAGAGCATCAATTCCAACACCAGTATTATAATTAGCTAAACTAGCGGATATACCTGACCCGGCACCAAGGAAAATACTATAAGCTTGAGACCTGGCATCAGAAAGTCCATCAATTCTTGTTGCACCGCTACTAGTTTGAGCATCAACGGGACTACCATTAAAATAAAGTTTTCCATTAATATTATACAGTTTACTATAAGACGATGAAGGAGCAGTTAGTGTTGATGGTAAAGTGAGAGAGCCAATTGTACCTTCATCATTAACCTGCATTAAAGTGTTCCCATCGACATCTTTTACTAATAGGTTGGCTGTACTGTTAGTTCCTTCAGTTGAATTGTTGGGGTTAACTGAAGAAGTTTTAACATCCAGGGAATTGCTTTTTAATTCTTGTGCTAAAAATACATTTGATAATAAGTAGATGATTACAATAACTAACAAGAAGTACTTATCCATTTTACCCTCGCTCATAAATTTATATGTTTTAGGGTTTGAAATAATAGCAATGTATCTTAAAAAAAATTGATCTAAATCACATTAAGTGTTTTTTCAATACGTCAAAGAATTAATTTTATTAAATAGTACTAACTTTTTCGTCTTAACATTACATTGGTTAATGTTTTACTTTTAATTTAATAACTTCGAGGTTAAACGGAATTATAGTTAGATTCGTTATCCATTTAACAATAGATAAGCTCTCAATATTTTATAGAACATTAGTAACCTCGAAGGATGCTGACTCCTCTAAGCAGTAACAGTTATCCATCTTCGGTTGTGCTTTAAAAAGTTCCTATCTTTTGTAGAGATATGAACTTGTTCGGTTAATGGTCAACTTAATCAAGTTGACCTACAGTAGCTTTTTTATTCAATCAATCAATCATTCAATCAACCAATCTTTTCACTTCAAAGTTCCTTGTTTGATATTCGAAATTTATCTTTCTGAAGATGGCATCTTTCATCACGAAGGTTGCTGAGTCCTCGAAAAACAAATTGTGCTTAGTATAAAAAGTTTTTTTTGTAAGGTAGTTAAAATAAGACACATTGTCAACTTATGTTTGATTATTTAAGTATTAATTTTCACAAAATGTGATTTAGATCAAAATTACTGGCAAAATTTCAAAGAGGGAACCGGATACCGGGCTGGTCATAAACATTATCCGGGGTTAAGAGAAGTTTTTTAAGCTAAGAAACTTTGGAGGTTTTTTCCACCGTTTAATTAACATTGGATAGGCAAAGGAGTAAAATATTTTATAGTTTTAATTAGACAATTTAATATCAAATATCAGAAAGGAAAAAAATGAAAAAAATAATAATTCTAAGTGTATCTTTACTTTTTATTATGGTTGCCTGTAATTCGGAAAAAAGTGAAGCACAAGTTGATTTACCTGAAGGTACAAATAAAATAGTAGTTACCGAACATATGAATGGCGGAGGCTACAC
>JAJRZB010000291.1 GCA_024275455.1 Bacteroidota bacterium
ACACAGGATTGGCACCCTAGAAATCATAAAAGTTTTGCATCAAATCATAAAAACAAAAATATTTATGATGTAATTAAACTATACGGCATAACCCAAGTTTTATGGACTGATCATTGTATTCAAAGAACAAAAGGTGCTAAATTTCATCCGTTGTTAAATCTTGGTAATAAGTACAAAGTTTTTAAAAAAGGTAAAAACCCTAAAATAGATAGTTACAGTGGGTTTTACGATAACGATCATAAATCATCAACCGGATTAGCGGAATACTTGAAAAAGAAAGGTGTAGAAAATGTTTATATAACCGGACTTGCAACCGATTATTGTGTGAAATTTACTGCACTTGATTCTGTAAAGGAAGGTTTTAAAACTTTTGTTATTAAAGATGCAGTTAAAGGAGTGAATATAAATAAAGAGGATTCTAAAAAATCCTTTTCCGAAATGAAAAACTGCGGAATAAAAATTGTTATGTCTAAAAGTGTTGGATAAAAAATAAAGAGACTGTCAAAACAAATTTAAGACAGTCTCTAAAAAAAATGTGAAAAATTACTTATTCAATAACTTCCACTTCTGAAGCTTGAGGACCTTTTTCTCCCTCAGTAATAACAAATTCAACCTTATCATTTTCGTTTAACGTTCTGTATCCTTCACCAACAATAGATTTGAAGTGAACAAAAACATCATCACCGTTTTCTTGTGATATAAAACCGTAACCTTTTGAATTATTGAACCATTTTACAGTTCCTTGTATGCGCTCTGACATTACAGATGCTCCTTATAATATTGTTAAAAATTTTCGACAGAGCTTTGAAAAACGCTTGGAAGGATTAAAAAAATTTTAAATCTACTTCTTAAACTACTTCTAAAGATACTGCCATACATTACAAATCTATGGAAAGTAAATAGTATAGTCAAATACAATTTAAATTTTTGATATAATCAAAATTAAAAGCACATCCCGCATCAATTTCCGAAACATTACCGGAATAATTGTTTTAATTATTCAATATGAATTAACTATTTAACTATTACTATGTTTTATTATTATCATTTTTTTGCATAAATATTATAATAACAACTAACTATCTTTATATAAA
Organism: Bacteroidota bacterium; assembly: GCA_024275455.1. GTDB lineage: Bacteria > Bacteroidota > Ignavibacteria > Ignavibacteriales > Melioribacteraceae. The sequence goes on from JAJRZB010000291.1 coordinate 1,095, forward strand.
CAAACTTTATTTTCGTAATTATGCAGAAAAAATTGTAATATTATGCTCAATTAATTCCCCACTAAAGTACGAAATACTTTATTAGCTAAATGCAAAAGACAAAAAGAGTTAAGCTTGTTTTAGAAGATGGAAGCGATTATGTTGGAAAGTCATTTGGCTATAATGGTTCTGTTAGCGGCGAAGTTGTTTTCAATACAGCAATGACCGGCTATCCCGAAAGTTTAACTGATCCTTCTTATTACGGACAAATCTTAATTTCAACATATCCTTTAATTGGAAATTACGGAGTACCGGAAAATAAATTTGTAAACGGTTTACCGGAAATTTTTGAATCGGAAAAAATTCAAGTTAGCGGTTTCGTAATATCTGATTATTCATTCGAATATAGTCATTGGAATGCGAAAAAAAGCTTATCGGAATGGTTAGTTGAAAATAAAGTCCCCGGAATCTATGGATTGGATACGCGAGCATTAATTAAAAAACTCAGAGAAAAAGGTTCGATGCTTGGTAAAATAATTATTGATAATGAGGATGTTGATTTTATTGATCCGAACACAACCAACCTTGTTGAGAAAGTTAGTATAAAAGAAAAAGAAACTTACGGCAACGGTAAAAAGAAAATTGTCCTGGTTGATCTCGGAGTAAAAAATAATATTGTTAGATGTTTACTTAAACGAAATACAACCGTAGTTAAAGTTCCTTGGAATTATGATTTTACCAAAGAAGATTACGACGGATTGGTAATATCAAATGGTCCCGGCAATCCGACATATTGCAAATCAACAATAGCCAACATTAAAAAAGCAACTAATGATGAAAAACCAATATTTGGAATTTGTATGGGGAACCAATTATTGTCTTTGGCAAGCGGTGGAGAAATTTACAAATTAAAATACGGACATAGAAGTCATAACCAGCCGGTATTGCAAGTTGGGAGTAACAAATGTTTTATAACTTCGCAAAACCATGGTTATGCTGTTGATGACTCAAACTTAGAAGAAAATTGGGAACCTTACTTTGTGAATCTTAATGATGGAACAAGCGAAGGAATTAAACATAAAACAAAACCGTTTTTCTCAACACAGTTTCATCCTGAAGCTTCAAGCGGTCCGACTGATACAGAGTTTTTGTTTGATGAATTTTTAAGGATGATTGAGAAAAGAAAATAGAACACAAATGACACAGATTTAACAGATGTCTTCTGATAAAAAAGATCAGTGTAAATCTTAACAATCAGTGTTATCAGTGTTCCATTAATAACTATGAAAGAACAAATTAAAAAAATATTACTGCTCGGTTCGGGTGCATTAAAAATAGGCGAAGCCGGAGAATTCGATTATTCCGGTTCTCAAGCACTAAAAGCTTTACGCGAAGAAGGAATTGAAACTGTTCTTATCAATCCGAATATCGCTACGGTTCAAACATCTGAAAATATTGCCGATAAGGTTTATTTCCTTCCTGTTAC
>JAJRZB010000292.1 GCA_024275455.1 Bacteroidota bacterium
GAATCTTATAATTTTAGCTAAAACGTGATTTCTCATCTGTCGGCTGACGGATTCGAAATGACAATTTCGTTATATTTTTAATTTTTCAGAAGTTTCTTAGAATAATTTTGTAACAATAAACAAAACTGAAAAAGCAATTAAGAAAATTATTCCACACCAGCTTAAAATTCTTAACCACATATTTGGGCGAAATTTTTCCGGCATTATAGATGATGTAATAACTTTATAATTTATAATTGCAAAAACCGGAGCGGCTAAAAAAGAAAGTATTGTTGCAAAATCTAAAAGAGTTTTTAATCCGCTAACAAAAAAGCTAATAACAACAATACTAACAACAGCCATTACAAGAGCGGTTATCCAGTACCAATTATTATTTTTTTCTTTACTGAAAATCAATTCAACCAAACCGGCAAGTGTTCTCGGGTAAGCATCAAAAACGGTTAACATTGTGCTCATCATTGTAATGAAGACAATACTGGAAATAATTATTTCACTCCAATTGCCGATTGTTTTTGTATAAAGCGAAACAAGCTGAGATGAAAAAACTACAGCACTGTTGGAAAATGTTTCTCCCGTTCCGAACATAACAAAGGCTCCCAAACCAACAAAGAACAATGCCATAATGGTTGTTCCGATATAACCAATGTGAAAATCTATTAAAGCTTCATTTAATTTCGGGCGATAATTTGTTTGCTTTCTTCTTTCAAGCGCCCAAAGGGAAGGCCAAACCGAAGCTTCTATAGGAGCCGGCATCCAGCCCATCAGTGCAAGTAAAAATGCAATCCCCGCGGTATTCCATAAACCGGGTTTTGTAACATCCGTTGCAACATTAGAAGCAACTCCGATATTAAAAGCTATTACAACGGTTATAATTGTAGTTAAAGTTAATATAACAATCATAATTTTCATTAAGGAATCTAAAACGGAATAATGACCGATAAAAAGAATTGACAATGTAACTATCAAAACAATTACACTGATAATTCCCGGTTGTAATGTTAACCCGAATAAATTTGCAGTAAGTCCGGCTGTTACAATTGTGATTGCAATCGCATTTACCAAAGCAGTAACTATGTTAAGAAAAAAGAAAGATAGAACTGCTGCTTTCCCGAGTTTATGATAACCGTGTAATAAACTTTCGCCAGTAACAGCAGTGTATCTATGACCGTACTCAAAAAACGGATATTTAAGAACGTTAATTAACAAAACCAATGGAAGCAGTTCTAAACCGTAATTTGCTCCTGCTCTTGTAGATTGAATTAAATGAGAACCGCCAATTGCTGCTCCGGCAAATAATATTCCAGGACCAATTGTTTTTAGAATATTTTTATAATTCATACTTTAAAATCCCGATATTTTATGAAGAACAAAATTATCTATGCAATTAAAAATAAATATGGTTAAAAATAATTTGTAAAATCCTTATTATTGTTATTCAAGTTTTAAATTAAGAAAAATTATCGTGGAGTAAAAATGAGTGTTGATGATAAAAAAGTGATTTATTCAATGATTGGTGTGAGTAAATATTATGATAAAAAACCGGTACTTAAAGATATTTATCTATCGTATTTCTATGGTGCAAAAATAGGTGTTCTCGGATTAAACGGTTCCGGGAAAAGTTCTTTGTTAAAAATTATTGCCGGTGTTGATAAAGAATTTAACGGTGAAGTTGCAATTTCACCGGGATATTCTGTCGGGTATTTAGAACAAGAACCAAAACTTGATGAATCGAAAACAGTAAGAGAAGTTGTTGAAGAAGGAGTGCAGGAAATTGTAGATACGTTAAAAGAATATGATGAAATTAACCAAAAGTTTGCCGAAGAAATGACCGATGATGAAATGACCAATTTATTAGAGAGGCAAGGGAAAATACAAGACAAGCTCGATTCAATGAATGCATGGGATTTAGATTCAAGATTAGAAATGGCAATGGATGCTTTAGGATGTCCGCCCGCTGATACACCGGTAAATGTTATATCCGGTGGTGAGAAAAGAAGAGTGGCTCTTTGTAGATTGCTTCTTCAAAAACCGGACATATTACTTGTGGATGAGCCAACTAACCATTTGGATGCCGAAACTGTTTTGTGGTTGGAAGCAGAACTTAATAGATATCCGGGTACAATAATAGCTGTTACTCACGATAGATATTTTTTAGATAATGTTGCGGGATGGATATTAGAGCTGGATAGAGGTGAAGGAATTCCTTGGAAAGGTAATTATTCATCATGGTTAGAACAGAAACAAGAAAGACTTAAACAAGAAGAGAAAAAGGAAAGTGAAAGACAAAAAACATTACAACGAGAATTGGATTGGATAAGAATGTCACCTAAGGGAAGGCATGCTAAATCAAAAGCAAGAATTACTTCGTATGAAAATATGCTCAAAGAAGAAACGGAACATCAGCAAAAAGATTTGGAAATTTATATTCCCCCGGGACCAAGATTAGGTAATATTGTTATTGTTGCGGAAAATGTTTCTAAAGGGTTTGGTGATAAATTGCTTTTTGAAGACTTAAACTTTAGTTTACCGCCCGGCGGGATAGTTGGAGTAATAGGTCCAAACGGTGCCGGTAAAACTACCTTGTTCAATATGATTGTTAACAAAGAAAAACCGGATAAAGGTAATTTCAAGATTGGTGAAACGGTAAAGCTTGCTTATGTTGATCAAAGTAGAGATGTATTGGACCCCGGAAAAAGCGTATGGGAAATGATTTCAGATGGTTCAGATATAATAAAATTAGGCAACCGGGAAATTAACTCAAGAGCTTATGTGGGTCAGTTTAATTTTTCCGGAAGTGAACAGCAGAAAAAAGTCGGTGTGCTTTCCGGAGGAGAAAGAAATAGAGTCCATTTGGCTAGAATATTAAAAGAAGGTGCAAATGTAATTTTACTTGATGAACCCACTAATGATTTGGATGTAAATACAATGCGTGCACTTGAAGAGGGATTACTCAATTTTGCAGGTTGTTCGGTTGTTATAAGTCATGATAGATGGTTCTTAGATAGAATATGTACACACATCTTAGCATTCGAAGGAGAAAGTAAAGTAGTTTGGTTTGAAGGTAACTTTTCAGACTATGAAAAGAATAAAATAGAAAGGCTCGGTGATGCGGCTGCAATTCCGCATAGAATTAAGTATAAGAAATTAGTTAGATAACAGTTATTGTGACTTGTTACTGAGTAATCCGTGATGAACATATATTATAAAAACTTTATAATTATAAAGTATAAGTAGAAACCGAACAAAAAAAGAATTAGAGAGACTGTAAAATAATATGTCTATTCTTATTCCTTGATTATTCAATAATTGATAAGGTAAGTTTTTATTTAAGGAATTTTTATGCCAACTTTTGATGTGATTTTACCTACCTATAATAATTTAGAGGAACTTAAACAATGTGTTGTGCATCTTGAACAACAAACTTTTAATGATTTCCGTGTTTTTTTCTGTGTGGACGGTTCAACAGACGGAACAATGGAGTATATAAAAAATACTTCATTCAAATTTAAATATAAAGTTTTAACACATCCTAACTTTGAAAATAAGGGTAGAAACCCAACAAGAAATTTAGTGTTGCCACATTTACAATCTCGTTTTATTTGTATGATTGATTCGGATATTCGTCCAAATAAGGATTTTCTAAAAAAACATTTTGAGTTGTTAAATAAGAAAAATTGCATTTCAATGGGTGATGTAATTTATACAAATATAAAAGAAAATATCTGGGCTGATTACTTACAAACACGCGGTAAAAATAAATATAAAAATCTTGATGTAATTCCCACTTATTACCTTAATTCCCAAAACCTTGCTATGAGATCCGAAGATTTTATTTCTGTTGGCGGACAAGATATAAATATGACTACTTATGGCGGAGGTGATACAGAGTTTGGTTATAGAATTTCAAAATTGTTAAATATCCCTTTGGTTTTTAATAAAGAGGCACTTGCTTTTTCCGAAATGCCGAAGACAATTGATTTTGCATTGAAACAAATGATTGAGTTTGGCAAAATTAATCTTCCTTATATTCATAAAAAATATCCGGAGTTTAACTCACTTTTTAGATTTGATTTGATAGAGGGTAAATCTGTAAAGTCGTTTTTTATTAAGTTTATTTTAACAAATTGGATGTATAAAATTGTGTACGCATTGTTAAACTTTGCCCCCTCTATTATTAGACGTAAGTTAATCCATTATTTGGTTTTTTATTCGATCAATAAAGGTTACAATCTATATTTAACGGAGAAAAGGTTATAGTCCTCTAAAACTATGTATACTAGAATTAAATATATACTAAAAAAAGTCCTTCCTAAAAAAATACTTTTTAACCTTGAACCGAAATTAAGAGCTATATATTATCAATTTTATAGGGGAGAAAAGTTTCATTGTAATATTTGCAATAAAGGTCTAAGTAAATTTATTCAACTCAGTGCTAATAATCTGATGTGTCCTAATTGCGGCAGTGTATCAAGGGATAGAAGATTATGTCAAATATTAAGTTCGGAATTTATAAAAGAAAATATTGAAATATTGGATTTTTCACCATCGAGGTGTATATATAGAAAACTAAAAAAGTATCCTTTAATAAAATATACTAGTACTGATTTATCCGGCAATTTTATTTCTGACGTTAAGTTTGATATCACAGATATAAAAACCCAATCTGATACTTACGATTTAATTATTTGTTACCACATTCTAGAGCATATTGAAAATGATTATCAAGCAATGAGTGAATTATTTAGAGTATTAAAAAATAAGGGAATCTGTTTGATTCAAACACCTTTTACTGAGGGAAATATTTATGAAGATTCTTCCATTATAACAGAAAAAGACAGATTAAAATATCATGGACAGGCAGACCATGTTCGTATATATTCGGTTAATGGACTTAGAGAACGATTACTAAAAAGTGGTTTTCAAGTAGAAGTTAGAAAATTTGAGGAAACAAAAGAAAACGAATATGGTTTTGCGAACGATGAGACAATTTTAATATGTACAAAAAATGGTTAATAAAATATATCTTAAAATAAACATTAGAAATTTACTTTTTTAACTAACAATCAAATCATTCAAAATTTTACTTACTTCATCTGCTTTTGAGTAAACCATAAAATGGCTTCCGTCTTTGACAACAATTGGATTATGAATATTTTTTATAAAGAGAGTTTTATCATCACTACCATGAATATGGGATAATTTTTTAATTTTTATATTACCTTCCCAATTTACTATTTTGTCAATTGACCATCTGCAATAATTGGTTGAACATCTACTTATCATATCAACAAAAAGTTTTCTCCCTTTTTCCGTTTTGTATCCAAAAGGTTTTGCCCAAATTGGAAAACTTTTAAGAATTAACTTTTTGTTTAAAATTTTGTATACAGGTATTTTTTTAAGTATTCTAAAAGTTAACGGCATTTCATCTTTTGATTTTATACTCGAGATAATAATAACTTTTTCAATATTAATTATCTTTGAAATTTCTTGTGCAATAATTCCACCAAAAGAGTGACCAATTAATATTTTAGGATTATCCGATACCTCAATTTGCTCAGACATTCTCTTTGCGTAATCTTGTAAGATTTCATTTCCTAATGGTTCTATCCAATCTATATAATGAATTTCTCTGGTTTTAATTTTTAGATTGGAGAAAATTCGTTTATCGAACCCAAGACCGGGAATAAAATAAAGTTGAGGGTTACTCATAAATAATTATATTTCTAATATTTGATGTTTAAATTCGTGAATATCCAATTCATTATAAAGCCAGTCAAAAAAATCAAATCCGTATTTATTTACAAAATTAATAAAACTCAATTCTCTTTCTTGAAGATTATTATTAGGGAAAAGGTGATTTTCAGCTTTGCTGATTTGTCTGATTACTGCATCATATTTATTTTCTTGAAATTTGTGTGATTTATTTTTAAGCACTTCAATTTGATGCAAGATTTTTTGTTCGCTGCTTTTAGTTAAGTTCTCAAGAGCGGGATCAATTTCACTTAATTTATTGGCAAGTTCCTCAAGTTTTTCCTTAAACAAAGTGTTTGTTTCATTAAAAAGATTATCCAAATTATTTGCAGACAGATTATTCATTACAAGCTCTTTAACATTATTTTTTTCGGAAATAAAATCATGGGTACTTAAATTATATTTTACCAGTGTTTTAGCTATGTTTGATTCGACAATAGTTGCCGAGGCTCTCGGGTAAATAATAGGTTGCTGTAAATTAAAATGTTTATAAAGCGGAATGGTTTGAGCATAGTAACTTATTTCACCCGGACCCGCCACGTAAAAACCGGTTTGAAAAAGATAATCTTCACAAATTGGTCGGAGTAAAACATTTGGGCTAAATCTTTCCGGATAATTTCCCAACATATCTAAAATTTGATCTTCCGTTATTCTCTTTCTTTTTCCTTTTAATCTGTATTCGTTTTCAACCGGTTCAATTAAATGTCTTCCTGTTTCATCGGAAAGGAATAAGTTTATGGGTTTTACTTTTACTTGTGCATGGTAATTTTCTTCCAGATCAGCACTTGTTATAAGAATATCTTTGTTATGCTTTTTATAATCCAGCAATTCTTTTTTGAAAATTGGTCTTAATAGTTTCTTTACTTTACTGTCTTGCGGATTAAAGATTATCAGTCCGGTATCATCAAATATTGAAAGGATTAGTTTTTTGAATGATTCGGCAATAGAGATATTCTCTTTGAGTAAAATGTCAAGCAGCTTAAATAATTCCTTACTAAACTCTGTTTCTCTAATTCGCGAAACTATTTCATTTCTAAGTGAATTTATTGAATCTTTAAACTTTAAGTCTCCAACACTTCCTCTATTAAAAAATTTTTCATTTCCATCATAGTATGTTACCGTTTTTAGTTGATTTTTTGCATCAATAAAATTTATTAAACTTATTTCTTCAAAATCATGATCGTCACCAGCCATCCAAAAAACAGGCACAAAATTATATTCAGAAAATTTTTCTATTAAATATTCACTTAATTTAATTGATGTAAAAATTTTATAAAAAGTATAGAGTGGTCCCCCGAGCAATCCTAATTGCTGTCCCGTAAAAATTACAATAGTATTTTCTTCTTTTAATAGATTTATGTTTTTAAGAGTTTTTTCAGAAGGAGAAAAAGATGAATATTGGTTCAAAATAATATCTGATAATTCATTTTTTAATTCTGTATCATTTTTTCTTATATTTTCAAATACCTCTAAATATTTGTTTTCGTCTCTAAAGCTATAATTAAAATAATCTTGAACTGCACTGAAATTATTTAAATAATCTAAAAATAATTTTGTTGAACTTGGTATTTCCGAAAAATCTAATATCATCGCTTCTCCTAATTTTTACCACAGTAAAAATAATAAATAAAGAATAGTAGAATTTATTAAAAGTTAATTTTTAAATATAGACACAATTTTCTCTGATAAAAGACATTCACTGTAATAATTATTAAATTTATAAATTAAGTTTTATAAGAAAGCATAATTTTTAACAAGTAATTAAATTCTTGAAAACATTACAATTATTAAGCAGTAATTGGTTTTTACTTATTAGATACCTCCTATTTCTTAGTAAATAAAGTTAAAGATTAGTTTTGGAGAATAAATATTAAAAATAAATACAATAATAGAATTAAACTTGCAGCTAAACTGGCAATAGCTTTTTTACTGCTCTACTACCTTGTAAACTATGTCGATTATAATAAAATTATTTCGGCATTTTATAGCTCTGACAAATTTATTTTGGCGTTTGTTTTCTTATTAAGTTTTCTAAATATATATCTACAATTTCTTAAATGGGAAGTTGTTTGTAATTCGGTATTAAAAATTTATGACGGCAAAAAAATTTGGCTATCTCTCTTTTACGGTTTGAGCGGTGGTATTGCTACACCTATCAGACTTGGAGAATACGTAGGCAGAAAAATTCCATTTGAAAGCATAGGTTTAATGAAAGTAACTATTGCAACTCTTGCGGAAAAGTTTACTTCCCTCGTTATAGTTTTAATTGTTGGAGCTGTTATAAGCTTCTTTTTTGTTAGTTATTACTATTCCTATATATACGCAATTCCATTATTATTATTTGTGTTTCTGTTAACCGGTTTAATCTTTATTTTTTTTAAGGGTTATTATTTATCAAACAAATGGCTGAATAATTTGTCAAACAAATTTAAATTTGTAGAAAATCTATTAAAGGAAATTCAATATTTAAAACAATTGGGTAAGCAAACTTTAATTAAGTTGATTTATTATTCGTTCTTCTTTTATTTACTTATAATCATCCAATATGGTTTATTGGTATTGGCATTTGAAGAGAATGGTAATTTTTTAAATTATTTAGCATCAGGAACAATAGTAATGTTTGTAAAAAGTATTATTTCGTTTATTTATTTTGCGGATTTGGGGATAAGAGAAAGCACTTCGGTTTTTGTTCTTGATAAAATGGGCTACTCTAAAGCAATAGGATTTAATTCGGCAATTTTTTTGTTTTTCTTTAATGTACTTATTACATCGTTAATCGGTTTATTTTTATTATTTAAGAAAGAAAAATGACAACATTGTTACTAATATTTTTGCTTTTACTTGTTAACTACTTGGTTTTCTTATACAAAATTAGAGAAGGTATTAAAATTGTTGAAAATTCACAATCGTCTAATCCAATAAATGATTTTGTCTCGATTATTGTTCCCTTTAGAAATGAAGAAAAGAATATTAGGAAAAGTGTAGAAAGTTTATCCGGGCAGAATTATGACTGTGATAAGTTTGAAATAATTTATGTAGATGATAATTCCGATGATAATTCGGTGAGTGTTTTAGAAAGTACTATAACTGCAAAAAACATAAAAATAATTAAATCTCCCATTTCAAGTGAAAAAAATGCACATAAAAAATTGGCATTACAAAGTGCAATTAACCAAGCCAAAGGAGAAATAATTGTAACCACAGATGCCGACTGTTTTCATGGTAAAGATTGGTTGAAAACACTTATAAGTTCTTTTGATAACAAAGTTGGCTTTGTTTCAGGTCCGGTTGAGTTTGTTTCCGATGGATCACTGTTTAACGAAGTTCAAAAAATTGAATTTGCCAGCCTAATATTAGTCGGAGCGGGTTTAATTGGTATAAAACAACCTATTCTTTGCAATGCTGCAAATCTGGGATTTAGAAGATCTATCTTTAATTTAGTTGGAGGTTATAGCGATAATATGAATCTATCTTCTGGCGACGATGAATTTTTAATGCAGAAAATTGCTTACAATACAGATTATGAAGTAAAATTTTGTTTTAATAAGAGAGCTATCTGTTTTACAAAACCTAATAAATATATAAACGATTTTTATCAACAAAGAAAAAGATGGGCTAGTAAAAGTCTCTATTATATTAAAAAAAGTACGGTATTAAATTTGTCCTTGATTTTTCTTTTTTATCTTGGGTTGTTTGTTCAGTTTATATTCGGATTTATTTTTAGCCCGGTATACTTTTTAAGTCTGTTTTTAAGTCTGGTTCTAAAAGTTAGTTTTGAATATTTAATTGTGATTAAAGATTCTGAAAAATTATTTTCAAATCTAAATTCTTTCTATTTTTTTATTGCAGAGATATTTCACATTCCGTATATACTTATCTCCAGTATTGCCGGGGTTTTTGGTAATTACCATTGGAAAGGTAGAAAGGTTAAAAGATGAAGTGGCAATACAACCCTCCGCATATTATTAAAAGTTTATTCAGCGATTTTCAATGGGAGTCTAAGAAATCAAAAGTTTTGTTAACATTTGATGATGGACCTAACTATAAAACAACGGAAATAATTTTAAAAACACTTAATGATCATGGTATAAAAACAATATTTTTTTGTGTTGGAGAAAATGTTGAAAAGTATCCAACGTTGGTTAAGGAAATTCTTTCGGAAGGACATGAAATTGGCAACCATACTTTCAACCATAAGAGGATCACTACATTAAATAATATTGAATTAGAAGATACTATCGGTAAATTCCAAACACTTTTGTTGGGAAAAGATTATTTAGTTAAATTTTTTCGTCCTCCTCACGGAAGATTTAATTTTCAAACAAGAAAAATTTTGGAAAAATACTCTTTAAAAAATGTTATGTGGTCTTTGCTTACCTATGATTATAAAAACAATTTAAATATTGTTAAATTTGCCCTTTCAAAATATTTATTAGAGAATTCAATTGTTGTACTTCATGATAGTGATAAATCGAAAAGCATAATTGAAGATTCAATAAAGTTGATTGTGGAAGAAGTACAAAGAAAAAATTTTCAAATGGGAATACCTTCTGAATGTTTGAGATAATTTATTTAATATTGGTCGCAGCATATTTTATTCAGTCAACTCTTATTTCTGTTGGTTCCAAAAAGAAGTTTCGCAAAATTGAAGAAGAAAAATTACCTTCCGTTACGGTAATTGTAGCCGCAAGAAACTAGGAAAAGAATATTGAACGTTGTCTAAAATCATTAGCAAACCTTGAATATGATGAAAGTAAATTGGAAGTTATTTTAGTAAATGATTACTCCACTGACAGAACCGAGGAAATAATATTAGATTTTATAAAGGATAAAAATAATTTCAAACTGATAAAACCCGAAAAAGATTTTGGTGCAACTATTGGGAAGGCAAGAGCTATTGCAAATGGAATTGAAATTGCTAATGGTGAAATTATTCTTACTACAGATGCCGATTGCGCAGTTTCTCCAACATGGGTAAAAACCATTGCAAGTTATTACTTAGATGATGTTGCAGTAGTTTGTGGTTATACAAATCAAGAATGGAGTAATATTTTTGAAGGTGTTCAGGATATGGATTTTATCTTTTTGCTGACAGTTGGTGCCGGAACAATAAACTGGGGAAAACCGGTAAGTGCTATTGGAAATAATATGTCTTATCGAAAATCAGTTTATAATGAGGTTGGGGGTTATGCAAACATTCCGTTTTCTGTTACTGAGGATTCCCAATTGCTAATGGCAATAAATAATTTAAAAAAATATAAAATTATTTATCCGCTTGATAGGGAAGGATTAGTTACATCCAATCCTTGCAAGGATCTAAAAACTTTACATCGTCAGAAAAAAAGGTGGGCTGTTGGAGGTTTAAATAGCAAACTTGATGGTATGTTTGTAATTTTTACGGCTTTATTTGTAACACTTTTTACTTTATTAATTCCTTTCTTTTATTCGGCAACTGTAATGTATATTTATTTATTAAAAGTGTTTGCCGATTTTTTCATGCTTTACTTTGTTTACAAGCATCTTAAACTAAAATTTAGTTTTACAAATTTTATTGGCTTCCAAATATATCTAGTCATCTATTTTATTTCCACCTCGTTGAGTTTGTTATTTAGCAGAAAAGTAAACTGGAAAGGCAGGGAATTTTGATGCTGTTACTGTGTAATTATTATGTTACTTATAGATGCAATGCCTACTGCGAATTTTGCCATTTTGCCGAACACGGAAAATTTAAAAATACACCGCAAGCAACTCTTAGTGATTTTCAATCCAACGTTGACCAATTAGCAAAACTTGGGGTAAAGTTTATTGATTTAACCGGCGGAGAACCTCTGCTTAATATAGATATTGCAGAGATGACTGCATTTGCAAAGTCAAAAAAAATGCAGACGAGTATTACTACAAATACCTTGCTTTATAGTAAATTTGCTGATAAACTTGCCGGAAATGTTAATTTACTTCACTTTTCTTTAGATTCTCCAGATGAAGAAGAACATAATAATATTAGAAAAATAAATTGTTTTAACTCTGTTTTGGAAAGTGTTGAAATTGCAAAAAGTCTCGGTGAATATCCGGATATACTGTTTACTGTTACAAATGAAACTTATAAAAAATTACCGAGGAGGCATGAACTGGCATCATCAAAGGGATTGGTCTTATTGGTTAATCCGGTTTTTTCTTACTTTGGTAATCCGGGACTTTCAGATGAAGCCATGTATTTTATTGAGGAATATGTTAATGGTAAGATGGATGTTTATTTAAATCCGGCATTTATTAAATTAAGAAGAAACGGTGGTAATCATATAAAAGATCCTTTGTGTAAAGCTGTTTCCAGAGTAATGGTTATTTCACCAATGAATGAAATCATTTTACCGTGCTATCATTTTGAAAATGATAAAATTTTAATTGATCGTCCGATAAAAGAAATTCAAAAATCAGAAAAGTATAAATACTTTTTAAAAATGGAAGGACGATTTGATTTTTGTGAGGGTTGTACAGTAAACTGTTACTTTGAACCATCTTTTGCTTTCCCGACAAACTTATACGGTTTAGCAAGTGTAACATCAAAATTTAAGTATGGATATAACAAATTAATTAAGCAGAAAATGAAGAAAATAAATAAGTAGGGAGCTTAAAAATATCATTTCCTAATGTTTTATTTAAAATCTATCTTAGTGAACCAAGCAGGAACTAAATTATTTAAGAATTATAATACTGGACCAAAGTTGTATGTTAAAACTAAATTATAAGTCAATATTTTTAATATGTTTATTTTTATTTACATCAAATATTGCTCAAAATGGTATTGAAATCTTTCCATCAAATCTGTTAATTCAACCGCTTACTGCAAATACATTAAAACCGAAATTAGGATTTGAGTTTAAGACAAATAAGAATGAACTAAGTCTAAATATCGGGAACTCTTTAGATATTTTACATTATAAAGTAAATCCAACATCAACTTTATCCTTTGGAGCTGATTTATTTACATACACTCTTTTAAGTAGTCAGTCAAATTTTCATTTTCCTGTTGATGCTATTGATTACCTTTTTGGAGTAAATTTCGGTTATAAAAAAATAGTTTGCAGCAATGAAATTGGAGTCAGATTAAGGATTAGTCATATCAGTGCACATTTTGTAGATGGACACTATGATAAAACACTTAACCAATGGCGTGATGGGAGAGAACCAAAAGTTTACAGTAGGGAATTTTTAGAGTTGATACCGTATTTTAGACATAAAAATTTTAGAGTTTATGCCGGACTTACTTATATTTTCTCTATTGATCCCGATAATATTGGAACCGACCAATATCAATTTGGGTTCGAGTATTTTGCAAGTAAGTTACTTGGAGAACATTTAACTCCTTATTTTTCCTATGATTTTAGGTTAATTAATCTTTATGGTTATACCGGAAATAATTCATTGGAAACGGGCATTAAATATGGTTATGCTGAAGGTAAAGGTATTAGTTTTTATTTCAGATACTTTTCCGGGTACAATATTCACGGTGAATATTTTGATGTAAGAGAAAATTTTACTTCTTTTGGATTTAATTTTGATTTGTAAAATTAAACTAACGTGTCAGGGTTACTAAAATATCTGGTAAGTTATATAAAAATTAAAGTGACATTTGGATTTTA
>JAJRZB010000293.1 GCA_024275455.1 Bacteroidota bacterium
ACTTCTGTTTTTGCTACTCAGCAAAATCCGTCTGCTGGTCCCGGATTGATTTTTCATACACTTCCGGTAGTTTTTACTAAAATGTCCGGCGGATATATTTTTTCAATTTCATTCTTTTTCTTATTAAGTATTGCCGCATTAACTTCTGCTATTTCATTATTGGAAGTTGTTGTTTCTTACTTTGTTGATGAAAAAGGATGGAAAAGACATTCGGCGGTTTTTGCTTTTGGCGGAGTTACTTTTTTAATCGGAATACCAAGTGCATTATCTTTCAATCTTTTATCTGATTTTCATATTTTCGGATTGAATTTTTTCGATTTAGCCGATTTTTTAACTTCGAATCTGATGCTCCCGTTAGGCGGTATGTTAATTGCTATTTTCGTTGCATGGATTTGGGGTTTTGATAAGTCATTAAAAGAGCTGAAGTTAGGTGCTGAATCTTTGTTTGAAGAATATCCGATTATTATAACTCTATGGAAAATTTTAATAAAATATATTTCACCTATATTAATCTTTTTGGTATTATTGAATTCGCTTGGTGTTTTATAGTAACTGTGTAAGATTTCAGATTTATTAATTCGGAAACAACTTTTTACTAACAAAACTAAAAGAATATGTCAAAATCTACTCTTGGAATCATCTCGTTTCTAATAATTTTATTTGTTTTAATAATTTTCGGAATGCCCTTTTATGATGCTGTTTGGTCATTCCCGGGTAATTTCGATTTTTTCAAATCTTTTCCTTCGGAAGACCTTCCGTTAGGTTCAATTCCGTTGATGGTTATAATGCTTGTTGGTACCGGAGTTTTTGTAACAATTAAACTTGGATTTCCGCAAATAAAATATTTATGGCATGGAATAAAAGTTACTGCTGGTATTTATGATGATCCAAATGACAAAGGAGATCTGAATCATTTTAGAGCTTTAACTACTGCTCTATCTGCAACCGTAGGCATAGGAAATATTGCCGGAGTTGCTACAGCACTGTACTACGGTGGTCCCGGAGCATTGTTTTGGATGTGGATTACTGCTTTTTTTGGAACAACTCTTAAATATGCTGAAAGTACATTATCTTTAAAATACAGACAATTTGATTCTGACGGTCACACTGCAGGCGGACCAATGTATACAATTGAAAAAGGTATGGGCAAAAAATGGAGATGGCTTGGTGTGGCTTTTGACAGTTTTGCCGTTATTTGTTCTTTCGCAACCGGTAATGCCATTCAATCGTTTACAGTTTCTGATCAAGTTTATTCTGAAATTACTCAAATTATTGGAACAGGACATTTTTTAACATTGAAACATGTAGTTTGGGAAGGTTTTGAGGTTTCAATCCAGCAAGTAATTAATGGATTGGTTTTAGTTTTAATTGTAGGTTCTGTAATTATTGGCGGAATAAGACGTATAGGAAAAGTTACCGGTTATCTTGCTCCTTTTATGGCTGCAATTTATGTGTTTGCCGCAATTCTAATCATACTTGCTAACTTTGATAAACTAAGCGAAAGTTTTGGTTTAATCTTCGATATGGCTTTTAATCCCCCTGCGCAAATATCCGGAACGGTAAGCGGTACTTTTTTAATTATGTTAAATACAATGTTGTGGGGCATTAAAAGAGGACTTTATTCAAACGAAGCCGGGCAAGGAAGTGCA
>JAJRZB010000294.1 GCA_024275455.1 Bacteroidota bacterium
GTCGTTATACTTACAAACAAAAAAGGAGGGTATAATGGCACAAGGTGAAAATTTAAACAGTAAAAATAGTTGGGGTTATAATTGTTCGCCAACTGTGAATGACTTGGATTACCGGGTAATATGGGGAAGAGATGGAAATTTAACTTTACAAAGAAACAATTTAAGTAAAATTCGAATCCAAATGAAAGCATGGAACAAAAAAGATGGTTGGTTGACGCTGCACGATACTCAACAAGTTGCCGGTGGTCCTACTTCTGACCCGTATACGTTCAATAATGTTTTACTTTTCACAAGGTTTGCCGTTAATAAAGCCGACCCCGAATATTGGGGAGTAAAATACATTATTGAAGGAAAACTCGAAATATTTTATGGAAGTACAGGTAATGAAATAATAGAAACACATATTACAACGGTAAACGGTTGTTTCAGAAGTCAAGACCCAAATTATTATAATGATTTTGACTGTTTGCCCCCTGCTGTAAATTGCAACGAAGATTGAAAACAACTAAAAATTAGGAAAATACAATAATGGGAAAAAGAATTTTCAAATGGTTACTAATAATTTATTTGATGAGTATTACCGCACGGATTTCGGCACAAAACAATAATTGGATAGTTTTAACAAATGAAGATCTTGGAATTCAGGAAGCGGAAATTCTCTCTATAGCAATCGATTCAAACGGCGTAGCTTGGTTAGGAACGCTAAATGACGGATTGTTGCAATATTTAATTGACAATTCGACAAGATACGATACAACGAACTCCATATTACCTGTTAACAAAATTCAAACTATTGAAGTTGATGTCAATAATAATAAATGGATAGGTACGATAGGTGAAACTGGGGGATTGACAAAATTCGACGGTCTAAATTGGAGCCAATGGGAACTATCGTTATTCGGGATAGAGAATAACAGTGTTAAGGATATAGAAATTGACTCTGAAAACAATTTGTGGCTGGGAACATATTGGGACGGTTTGGCAAAATTCGATGGCGATAGTTTTTATGTATTTAACAGTCGAACAACTGATCTTAATCCAAGTTTCGAAGAAATCAATTGCGTGCATGTTGATAAATCAGGTAATGTTTGGTGTGGTACGGATACTTTCGGAGCATTAAAATTTGGAAAGGATAGCACTTGGGAATATTTCAACGAGGGGTCTGTTGACATAGATAACTTGATATATTCGATTCAATCCGATGAAGAGGGCAATATTTGGGTTGGCGGTACTAAATTTATTTCCAAGTACGACGGAATATCGGAATGGATTACTTATGATTATTCGCAGGATACGGAGTGGTATACGGAAATAATTTTGGACACAAATCAAACAGCATGGTTTGCCTGCTGGCGAAAAGGCTTTCTCAAATTAAACTATTCTCAAGATGAAAGTTGGGAGCATATATTTCCAGCAGAATATCCCGAATTAGAAGCGAAAGGCTGTTGGGCTCTTACAAAGGACAAATCTGGTAACTTTTGGATCGGATATAACAACGGATACTTGGCTGTTTACAACCCAAACGGAATAGTAGGTATTACCGGTGTTGACGAACGCAAATACACTGTTCCGGCAAATTATTCCCTTTCACAAAACTATCCTAATCCTTTCAACCCCACTACCGTAATAAACTATCAACTAAAAGAACCCGGCTTTGTTACATTTAAAGTGTATGATATACTCGGCAAAGAAGTAGCAGAGTTAGTAAACGATCACAAAAATGCCGGTTATTACAGCGTGAATTTTGATGCAGGTTCCGCCGACGGTGGATTACCGAGCGGAGTTTATATTTATAAATTAACCGTTAACAATTTTGTTGATGTTAAAAAAATGCTGTTAACGAAATAAAACAGTTAAAGGGGTAAGTTAACGCTTGCCCCTTTGTTTATCCGTAGGATGCTGTGCATAGGGCGTAAGTATAACCCGTTGCTCAAGGCGACAGCGCATTCGCATTCGGTATTTGTAAAATTATAAAGTTTGTTCTATCGTTTTGGCATTGCTGTTCGGCTGTTTTTGTAGATGTAAATATTGTAGTAAATAAAAAGTTATTTA
>JAJRZB010000295.1 GCA_024275455.1 Bacteroidota bacterium
TATGGTATAGATGCTGAATATGAGATAATTCATGATTTGTGGATAAAAGCTCATTACCAATATATCAATTATGAGCAGCAAATCTCTGAGGGAGAATTTAATTCTACATTGTATAGAGATATAGCCGTTTCTTTTGGCTACGGAATTTAATTGTAAAAATTTTTTATAATTATATAGTTAATCATTGCAAACTCTGCTGTTCTTTATAGAAGAATAGTAATTTACCTCGTTGAGTAAATTACTTAAAAAATCTTCATAATGACCCGTTATGTTATTCCCAGCTTGGTTAGGAATCTAATAGAGCAAACATAGTATTAATGAGTTCTATTAGGTTTTCTAAACTTATTTTATAGGATAAAACCCGAATATCGTTAATTGACTTTCCTATTGAAAATTATTTTGTGATTTAAATCAAAATTTTTCATATTATTTAATAAAAAATTAGTATTTTTAGTTTTCCCAATAATAAGTAATTATTAACTATTTTAATTTTAAATTTTAATTAGTAGAAATTAAGTGGAATTTATGAAAAAACTATTATTTATATTATTATTGTTCGGATCTATTACTCAATTATTTTCTCAAATACGTGATTACGAACTTGGCTCACAGTTTCTTGATGGTGCAAGAAGGTATAATTATGGCGGGTTTTATGATTATTCTGATCCTGAAGCAATAAACATAAATGTTTCTGTCTGGGGTTTCGTAAAATATCCGGGCAGGTATGTCATTCCTGAGTATACAACAGTTGTTGATTTACTTTCTTATGTTGGAGGTCCGACAGATGATTCTAATCTTGATGAATTGAGAATTTATAGGATTGATGAAAATAAAAAAGAACAAATGATACCGTTTAATTTTAATGATTTAATGTGGGAAGATAATCTTGAAGGTAAATACAAATTTGTTCCTAAATTAAGACCCGGCGATATTTTAGTTGTTCCTGGGGAGCCGAGGTTATATTTTATGGATTGGTTTAGCATTGGATTATCAGTTTTCTCTGCTTTAATATCTCTTACAATTTTAATAATTACAATACAGAACAAATAGGGAACACAACTATTGTCTAAACAAGATTTTAATAATATAAGCAACACCGATCTTTCCTATTTTAAAGATTTAATTCTTGAAGAAGAAACACATTCTTTAAAATATTACATTAATATTATCAGACAGCATCAAGTTAGTGTTATGATTATTAGTCTGATTGTTTTAATGCTTGCAATTCTTTATGCTGTTATGGCTAAGGATATATATGAAGCCAAAACAATGCTGAAAATTTCAGAACCTAAAGTAAGTATATTAGATGCTTCTTTTTTACCTGAATTCGGTGTTGGAGGTAGTCAGGCTGATAGATTTATAGCTAATGAAATTGAAACGATTAAAAATATAACTATTACCGAGCAAGTTGCTACGGTTATAATGGACTCCTTTATTGCTTTGAACAACAATGATATGTTTTCTTTAGTAGTAAGTAATGATTATTTTGATGAAGGAGGGAAATCTTTAAAATCTTATGATGATATTCTGAAAATTCTTCAAAGTAAGGTTTCAATTGAACAAAAACGGGGGTTGGATTTTATTGAAATTTCGGTTGAATCTCCTTCTCCGTTTGAAGCTGCTTTAATTGCGAATACATATTCTAAAGTTTATACACAGTTTAACTTATTAGATAACAGAAAACAGGTTTCCCGAGTAAAAGAGTTTTTATTTGAACAAAGAACAGAAAAATTAAATGAGTTGATTGATGCTGAAGATAAACTGAAAAATTATCAATTACAGGGTGGTGTTGTAGAACTTGGTGAACAGGCAAAATCTTTGATTGAGACTATTACTGATTTGGAAGCAAAAGTTAATACAACTGCTATTGAACTATCAATTTCTAAAGAGAACTTATCTCAGTATCAAGAAGAGTTAAAGAAGAAAGATCCTACATTATCTAATTATCTGGAGAACAAATCTGCTGAACCCTATATTTTAAGGTTACAGGAACAAATTGCGGAAATAGAAACACAAAAGGATATTGCTCTTTCTAATATTGGCAGTAAAGGAATTAGTAGACCTAAACTTATTCAACAATATGATTCCAAACTTAAAGACTTAAAAGAGAGACTTAAACAAAGTGTTGAAGAATATCAAGTTTCCATTCTTTCAGCTAGTCCTGAAGAAATCAAAACATTAACTAGGCAAATTTTTGAAGAACAAGTTAAATCTCAAGCACTTCAAGCCTCGTATAATAAATTAAGAGGATTTTTAAAAGGGTATGAAAATAGATTTGATTCTTTACCTGAAAGAACCATTGATCTTGCAAGACTTAAAAGAGAGCAAATGGCTTATGAGAAGCTTTATCTTCTCTTGGAAGAAAAATATCAAGAAGCTCTTATTAATGAACAATCTACTACCGGATCTGTTCTTGTTCTTAATTATGCCAGAGTCCCTAAAGAGCCGGCTAAACCTAACAGAAAGCTCATAATTTTAATAGGACTTGTATTAGGTCTCGGATTAGCTTTTGGTTATGCATTAGTTCTAAATTATTTGGATAGAAGAGTTAAGACACCGGAAGATATTGAGGATAAAAATATCAATCTTCTCGGTTGGGTGCCTAAAGTAGACACAATAAGCTCTAATGGAAAAAAAGGGAAAGAATTTATTATTGGAACCAAAGCTGATTCGGTAGCGAGTGAAGCATTTAAAGCAATACGTACCAGAATAAGATATTCAATGGTTGATGGCGAAGCTAAAACAATTTTAATTACTTCTTCAGCTCCTGGAGAAGGGAAATCAACAATTGCAGTTAATTTAGCCGGTAGTTTTGCTTTAGCAAATAAAAGAACCGTCATAATTGATTGTGATTTAAGAAAACCAAGAGTGCATAGTATTTTTAATGAAAAAAGATTCCCCGGATTTACAGATTATTTTATTGGTAGAGCAACTTTTGAGGAGATTGAACGCAAAACAGACTTAGATAATTTGTCTATAATTACAGCTGGTACAATTCCTCCAAATCCATCGGAAATATTAGATTCCAGAGGTATGAAATCATTTTTACGTAAATTAGCAAATGATTTTGATGTAGTAATTGTTGATTCACCGCCGGTTTTAACTGTTACTGATGCTGAAATTCTTTCCAGAATTGTGGATGAAACTCTTTTGGTTGTTTCTGCAAATAGTACTGATATTGATTTAATGAATAAAGCTATTGCTCTTTTAAAACATGGTCCGGATAGCTCATTTATCGGGGCATTATTAAATAATTTTGAAGTTCAGAATAGCTATGGTTCTTACTACAAATATGCATATACGTATGCAAGAAATGGTAAACCGAAAGGTAAGTCAAAAAAGATAACAGATATTTTAAACTGATTTTTATGAGTTTTGTGTTTTACCAAAGCGTATTGAATACCAATGCGCTTTTTTATTTTAAAATATAGCTTATTATATGTCTTTTGAATCAGTCATTATATTAGTAACATTTGGTTTATATTTAATTGTAATGCTTGCAATTGGTTGGCATTATTATCAAAAAACACAAAACCTTTCTGATTATATCCTTGGTGGAAGAAAGTTAAATGCCTGGGTTACATCCTTAAGTGCACAAGCGTCAGATATGAGCGGGTGGTTGCTTCTCGGTCTGCCAGGTTATGCTTATTTATCGGGGTTGGAATCAATCTGGTTGTTGATTGGGTTACTAATTGGAACATATGCCAATTGGAAGTTTGTTGCTGAAAGGTTAAGAAAATACACTTCAATTGCCGGAGATGCAATAACATTACCGGATTATTTTCAAAATAGATTTAGAACAAATTCAAATTTATTAAGAATTTTATCATCAATTTTTATTTTGGTTTTCTTTTTAATCTATACTTCCTCAGGGTTTGTTGCTGGTGCTAAATTGTTCAGCTCGGTTTTTAACATAAGTTATCTTAATGCATTATTCATTGGTGGATTTGTTATTGTGGGTTACACATTTTTAGGCGGTTTTTTAGCGGTTAGCTGGACAGATGTAATTCAAGGGGCAATAATGTTTTTTGCAATTATTATTGTACCTGTTTTAGGTATTGTACAAACCGGAGGTATTGAAAAAACAATTTTTGAATTAGAAGCTGCAAATATTAATTTACTGAATATGTTTACCGATAATGCTGGTAATACAATTTCTATTATTACCGTTTTATCTTTATTTGGTTGGGGACTCGGATATTTTGGTCAACCTCATATTTTAGCTAGATTTATGGCAATCAGAGAATCATCAGAGATTAAAAAATCTAGAAAAATAGCCATGGTCTGGGTTATTTTCAGCTTAATTTTTGCAGTAATTCTTGGAATGATTGGCTTTATCGTTACATCTGGTAGTTTAGTGGGTAGTGATTCAGAAAAAATCTTCATTGTTTTGGTAAATCTGTTGGTAAATCCATTATTTGCAGGAATATTATTGGCTGCAATTTTAGCGGCAATTATGAGTACTGCTGATTCGCAGCTTTTGGTTGCTACATCTTCTTTAACCGAAGATATTTACAAACCTTATTTACGTCCTAA
>JAJRZB010000296.1 GCA_024275455.1 Bacteroidota bacterium
CTTCAAGTAATACAACGGGAAATTCAGGATTCCTATCAAGTACTTGGGGAGTTGCTAACACAATAAATACATCAAGTTTTACTGTTCCGTGGAGAATATTCTCAAACGAATATTATTCAAAAACAGCTAGATACAGTCATACTGTTTCTGCAAAACTTACTCATGTATTGAATTCAGAAACATTTTATGAAGTTCAACTTTTGGTAGTAGGTAAAAAATATTTTACCGGTCCGGGAAGATGGAGAGATACATCTAAAGTTTATGAAGTATTTCCTGGGTATTTTTTAGATGAAGCACCTATTGGTTTCTGGGGAGAATCGTTATCTTCAATTGAAGGAAAACTAAGTTTAGGTGGTGCTATTGGAACAGCAAGAGATTATACCAGAACAACAACCTACTCGGCCAGGTTTGATTTTGAAACACAGTTTGACAGACATAACCAATTTAAAGCCGGAGCAGAATTTGTTTATGATGATCTGGATATACAATTTGGAAGTGTTAATTTATTTTTACCCGAAGGCAATATATGGACTCAATTCCGACAAAAACCAATTAGAGGAACAGCTTATTTCCAAGATAAAATTGAATTTGAGGGATGGATTTCAAATATCGGTTTAATAGCCGAATACTCTGATGCCAATAGCAAATGGTATGATGTTGGTCTTTACGACGTAGACTTTTTTTCCCAAAGTTACAATCCGGAAGAAGATGAGAAATTTTTAACCAAACAGGCTAAAGGTGTTTTTACTCTTAGCCCGAGAATTTCAGTTTCTCATCCAATAACAGAAACATCAAAGCTTTATTTCAACTATGGGCATTACAGACAATTACAAACATCCGAGAATCTTTATAGACTTCAGAGAGGAAATAATAATCAATTAGTTAGAATAGGTGACCCAAGCTTACCTCTTGCAAAAACAGTGTCATATGAGTTGGGGTTTGATCAAGCACTTTTTAATGATTATTTAATTCGTGTTGCAGCCTATTATAAAGATATAACAGATCAAGAAAGATATGTTAGATATATTAGTTCAGATGATAGGGTAAACTACAGAAAACTGACAAACAATAGTTATGAAGATATTTTTGGAGTTGAGGCTGAAATTACTAAAATGTATGGTGATTGGGTAACCGGTAACGTCAATTTTGAATACAGAGTTGGAACATCCGGGTATTTTGGATTTGATCTGAATTATGAAAACCCAGCTTTGCAAAGAGAATATTTACAACAAAATCCAATTGTTGAAGAACCAAGACCAAGACCTAGAGTTAAATCATATATAGATTTTCATACACCAAATGATTTTGGTCCGGAAATGCTAAATCAAAATCTTCTTGGAGGATGGCATTTTACTTTCCTTACATTTTGGACAGCCGGACAATGGTTTACTTGTAATCCTAATAACATAGCAGGTATAAAATTTAATGCTCAATGGAATTCAACCTACAATGTAGATTTGAAAATAGCTAAAATATTTCCGGTGCATAAAAATTTAGACATTAAATTCTTTGCTGATGTTAGCAATCTTTTTAATTTCAAGCATTTTTCAAACTTATCGTTTAGAGATGTTTTTGATAGAGATTATTATATGAGATCCCTGCATTTACCCGAAAGCATTGCTGGTGAACTTGGATACAATTTTATTCCGGGAGACGATCAACCCGGTGATTACAGAGAAGATGGTGTGGATTTTCAACCTATTGAATGGATACCTAGTATTGAAGACAGAGCTGCAACTGAAGTGAATGATGCGGCTATTTATTATGATGCCTCCACAAAAAAATATATGGAGCCAATTAATGGAGAGTGGAGTGAAGTTGCAAGTTCCAGAATGGATAAAATTTTAAAAGATAAAGCATATATTGATATGCCTAATCAATCATTTTTTACGTTTCTAAATCCGAGAAATATTTTCTTTGGAATAACAGTTAATTATAAATTTTAATTAGATAAAAAAGTAATTGAAAACATGGGAAAATTTTAGAATGAAAATAAGAACATTCACTATAGTGCTTTTATCTATACTTTTTATATCCCCTAATTTTGCTCAAACATCTAAGTGGTTATCCGTTGGTAATTTACACAGTTGGTATTCATCTTCTGGATGTGAAATTGAATTAGGAAGAACACCCGGAGTGCTTTCGAACCAACAGGATGGTCTTCGTTGGCCTGCACTGTATACTAACCAAGATTGCCAAGCTGCTAAAGCTTTATGGATTGGTGCGGTAAATTATAACGATGCGAAAGCTGGGAAAGTATTTAATTATAAAGTAGTTCACATGGGCCCAAGAGTCCAGAATATTAAAAGTGAATTTATACCTCAAGAGTTTAAACTAATTGGAAAATTTAAGCACCCTGATGTTTATGTTGATGGTATACCGGCAGGGAAATTAGATTTTTTAGATTATGTTGATGAAATCGACCCCGATTTACCTTCGGATAGAATGATTCTAAATGTAACAAATACAGGTATAGGCATAACAATGACAAGAAAGATTTATGCTTTCAGTCAACAAAACCATGATAATTATTTTATATATGATTATGTTTTTAAAAATACCGGAATTGTTGATTTGGAAGGGACAGTAAATCAACAAACAATTGAAGAGGCTATGTTCTATTTCCAATATAGATATGCTCCTTCAAAAGAAGGCGGGCCTTATGGTTTTCAATGGTTGCCCCAAAATACATCATGGGGACGATCAACAATGAATGATGTTGTATATGAAAAGGACGGACAACCATTTAGAGCACAATTTTCTTGGTTAGGTAGCCACTCCCAATTTTCTGAAGGCAGTATTATTGGAGGTCCTAATAGAGGAACGGATGTTTATGAAGCAGATGGCAGGCTTGGTGCCGCTCAGTTTGTAGGAACAATTACACTTCATGCCGATACCAGTCCCTCTGATAATACTGATGATCCTGGGCAGCCAATGACTACTGATTATTATGATTCTGATGGGCCATTAACTTATAATAACGATCAGTTTAATGCTGTTATGATGGCTGATGAGTATGCTACAATGACTGCCGGAAGGCCTGAACAATCTCATGCAGATAAAGTAGGAGCAGGTTTTGCAGATCAATTTGGGGCTACAGGTGGTGGTTATTCTCAAGGACAAGGATTTGGTCCGTATACTTTAGCCCCCGGAGATAGTGTTCATATTGTTCTTGCCGAGGGAGTTGCAGGGCTGAACAGAGATTCGGTTTATACAATTGGAGCAAGATGGTTGGCAGATACCGGACCTTTTATTAAACCGGATGGTTCTACTGCAGGCAACAGAGATGATTACAAAGATGCATGGGTAATGACTGGTAAGGATTCCTTATTTAAAACATTTGAAAGAGCTTTGCTTGCTTATAACTCAGGACTCCAGGTTCCTGCTCCTCCACCTCCTCCCGATGAATTTGTAATAACTTCCGGTGGTGGAAAAATAAATCTTAAATGGTCGAATAATGCAGAAAGTTCAGAAGGGTTTTCCGGTTATAATGTTTATCGGGCTATCCACGTACCGGATACAACTTTTGAGTTAATTTATACTTGCGGAGGAAATTCGGGAAATCCGGTTGTGAATGAATATGACGATACAGATCTTTTAAGAGGATTTGATTACTATTATTATGTAACATCATTCGATGACGGCTCGAAGAATGATATAAATCCCGGAGTATCTTTAGAAAGCAGCAAGTTTTATACATTAACAAATTCTCCCGCAACACTAAAAAGACCACCGGGAAAAACTTTAGCTGATATTAGGGTTGTTCCAAATCCATTTAATATAAGGGCAAAAGAAATTCAGTTTGGTGCAAGTGGATCAAATAGAATTAAATTTCTTGATATTCCGGGAGAGTGCACTATAAAAATTTATACAGAGCGCGGTGATTTAGTAGAGACGATTGAACATACAGATGGTAGTGGAGATGATTCGTGGAACTCAATTACATCTTCGCGCCAAACAGTTGTGAGCGGTGTTTATATAGCAACATTTATTACTCCACAAGGAGAGCAAGCAATTAGAAAATTCATTATTATCCGTTAACCAGAAAAGGGCTTAAGACTAAGGGAAACAAAATGAAAAAGTATAATTTACTTAACGTAATAATTTTAACGGCACTTTTTTTATCTCAAAATATTTTTGCACAAGAGAATACTAAAATTGCTCAAACAGGATTCCAATTTTTAACCGTAGGTACAGATGCGAGAGCTACAGCCCTTGGCGAAGCTTTTACAACCTATGAGGGAACTTCAAGCTCCCTGCTATATAATCCGGCCGGTTTAGCCAGAATGAATACCGAGTTGGATATGACTTTAAGCAGAATGAGCTGGATTGCCGATATTACCTATCTTTCAGCAACTGCTGGGGTTTC
>JAJRZB010000297.1 GCA_024275455.1 Bacteroidota bacterium
GGAGGAATATTTGTAAAATCGTTTTTAAGCAGATTTAGAGCTTTTTTATCAAAAAATTCAATTTCTCTTACATCAATAATTGAATGGTTGCTTCGTGAATTTAATTTAACATCGTTTACAAAAGAGAAAATATCTTTTTCGTTTTCAAAAAAGATAATCATTGAAAGTATATTTGATGGTAAATCCAATAACCTAAGTTTAATCTTGGTTATTACACCCAAAGTACCTTCAGAACCGATAAAAAGATCAATAATATCCATGTTTGGTTTACAAAAATATCCGGCAGCATGTTTAACATTTGGCATTTCATAATGGGGAATATTAAAGGTAATTTCTTTACCTTTTAAAGACAATTTCCCCTGATAATTTTTTATAAAGTTTTCACCTTTTTTAAGTAAAAGCAAATCACCGGTAGGTAAAATAACTTCCAGTTCTTCAACAAAATTCCTTGTTGGCCCATATTTAAAAGTCCTTGCCCCCGAGGCATTAGTTGCCACTGTTCCGCCTATTGTTGCATTTGTTTCGGTTGGGTCAGGAGGATAGAATAATTTTTTACTTTCCACTTCCTTTTGGAAATTTTCTAAAAGAACACCCGGCTGAATTATAGCGGTTTTTGTTTCCGCATCAATGGCAATTATTTGATTAAACTTTTCCATTGATATTAATATTCCGCTATTAGGTACACTTCCGCCTGTTAAACCGGTTCTTCCGGCAGAAATAGTAACATGAGTTTTATTTTTGTTTGCTTCTTTAAGAATTGTACTAATATCCTCAGAATTTTCGGGAAATAGCAATATTTCACAATTACCCTTAATATTTGCTGCATCAATGAGATATGATTGAATATCTGATTTGTCTTTTTTAAAAATCATAAGTTGTAAAAATTTTTTGTGTTAGAAGTAAACAAAAGAATAAGTTTTTAAAATATTGTTTGGAAAGGCACTGTAAGTTTAGTTTAATTAATATCTTTATTATGTTTCTTCATAATTTCAGTCCATTCCTCAATATTCATTTGCTCAGATTCGTCTATCAGCATAATAGGAATATCATCCTCAATTCTATATTTTCTTCTTGTCTTTTTGTCGGTAGAAATTAAAAAATTGCCTTCCAAAACCAAGTCGGCTTTTGTTTCCGGGCAACAAAGAACTTCTAATAAATCCTTACTTATCATTTTTGCTCCTGTAATGGTCAGAGATATAAATGCAGAAATTTTAGTGATTATTTGTAAATTTAAACTTTATTACATATAAATATAAGAAAACAAATTGTTATTAGATACATTTTCGAACTTACCTATAATAGAAACTGAACGTCTGATTTTGAGAAAGCTTTTATATTCCGATAAAGAGGACATTTTCTATTATGCAAGCAAACCGGAAGTAGCTAAATATACATTGTGGTATCCTCATCAAAGTAAGGTTGATACACTGGAATTCCTGAACATTGTTTACGAAGGTTATAGAACGAACACCCCTGCTCCTTGGGGAATTGAGTTAAAGGCGATTTCTAAAATAATTGGTACAGTTGGTTTTGTTGATTGGGATAAGAATAATCATAAAGCTGAGATTGGTTATGCTCTTTCTCAAGATTATTGGAATAAAGGAATTACAACAGAAGCAGTGAGAAAAGTAATAAATTTTGGCTTTAATAAAATGGAATTAATCAGAATTGAAGCAAGATGCAAACGTGAAAATGTTTCGTCATCCAGAGTTTTAGTAAAACTTGGTTTTACTTTTGAAGGTATTTTAAGAGAACAAATGTTAGTTAAAGGTAAATTTGAAGATATGATGATTTATTCTTTATTAGCTAAAGAAAATAAAAACAATTAGTTAGTGTTTTACAGTATAAAAAGTATAATTACCTAATTGATTTTAAAATGGGATTTATCTAATTTAGTTGTAATATTAGCTGTAATTATTTTTTATCATCTAGAAATAAATTAACTTGAGTTTAATAAAAATAAATCAAAATTTTTCTTCTAATTTTAGTCAACCAGCTAATAAAGCGTTTCTTTTCCGAATATCTCAAAATATTAACTGTGAAATTTTTAGTAGCATTTAAATTAAGGGTGCATTAATGAAATTAAAATCATTTATAATACTGTTATCAATACTATTATCCAGCCATTATATTTTTGCCGGTACAACCGGTAAAATTGCCGGAAGAGTTGTTGATGGTGAAACCGGCATGGGTTTGCCTGGTGTAAATGTTATTGTAGAGGGAACAAATATGGGAGCCGCAACCGATGCAGAAGGCTACTATGCTATTCTTAATGTTCCTCCTAAAACATACATTGTTAAAGCAAGCATGATTGGGTTTTCTGAACAAAGAATGACCAATGTACTTGTAAGAACTGATTTAACGACCACAGTAAATTTTTCTTTAACAACAGAAATTCTAACTAGTGAAGAAATAGTTGTTGTTGCTGAGCGACCTGTAATTATTAAAGATTTAGCAGGCAGTCATCAAACTATTTCTGGCAAAGAAATAGAGGCTTTACCTGTAACAAGTGTTGGAGAAGCTATTGGATTACAAGCCGGTGTTTCTCAAAATTTTGAAGTAAGGGGCGGTGGGCAGAACCAAGTATTGTTTAGAGTTGATGGTATTACATTAAGGGATGGAAGAAGCAACCAACCCATTTCGGATGTTCCGTTAAGTGCCGTTCAAGAAATTTCGGTGCAAAAGGGCGGGTTTAGTGCTGAATATAATGATGTTAGATCTGGTATTGTAAATGTTGTTTCAAAGAGGGAGATATTGATAATTATAGTGGAACACTTACATTTAAAGTCCAACCTCCGGTGCCTAAACATTTTGGAATATCACCTTATGACCAAAACTCATATTGGTTAAGACCTTACTTGGATGATGAAGTTGCTTGGACGGGAACAAACAATGGTGCTTGGGACCTATACACTCAACGTCAGTATCCACAATGGGATGGATGGAATGCATTTTCACAGAAAACACTAAATGATGACGATCCTACAAACGATTTGAGCCCTGAAGCTGCAAGAAGAATTTTCGAATGGCAGTATAGAAAACAAGGTGACATTACTAAACCGGATTATTATATAGATGGCGGATTTGGCGGACCAGTTCCTTTTATTTCTAAAGCACTTGGAAATTTACGTTTCTTTGCTTCATTCAAAAGAGAAAAAGATATGTATTTGATGCAAATGTCAAGAGACGCCTTAACAAATCAAAGTTTTATGTTAAGATTAACTTCCGATCTAAAACCTTCTATGAAGTTGACAATAATGGGTCTTTATGGTGAATTATATGGTGCTTCAAGTAATACAACGGGAAATTCAGGATTCCTATCAAGTACTTGGGGAGTTGCTAACACAATAAATACATCAAGTTTTACTGTTCCGTGGAGAATATTCTCAAACGAATATTATTCAAAAACAGCTAGATACAGTCATA
>JAJRZB010000298.1 GCA_024275455.1 Bacteroidota bacterium
AAAGTGTAAAAGATTCACTTGTAAAAATAAATCCGGCGATTGGTAAATATTTAACTAACAACAATGTTTTTTCAACGCGTAATATTCAAAATAATTTAGGTGATAATCAATATCTGATTAGCTACTATATCGATAAAGATTATATAAATATTTTTCGAATTTCTACCAATGATTTTAAAACGAAAAAATTAAACCTTTCTCCAACTGAGTTGAAAAAAATTATCAGTTCCATTTCTCCTTATTATGATAATAAAAATGATAACAAAGAAATTGCATTTAATAAAGATTTGTTTGCTTTTAATGCAGATGGAGCAAAGGTTTTTTATGATAGAATAGTAAAATCAATAGTTTCGGATATTCCCAAAAACTCACTGTTGATATTTTCTCTTCCTTCGGAAATGTTATTAATACCGTTTGAACTTTTGATAACCGAGTCAAAAGATGATTCAAGTCCGTATTTGTTAGATGACAAAAAGTTTTTAATAAATGATTATGCAATTTCTTATATCCCCTCGGCAAATATTTGGAGTGAGCTGCAAGAAGACAAAGGTTCTAATTTTAATACAGCACTTTTAATTGGTGATCCGGTTTTTGATAATAAAAATCAGTCCGTTTCAGAAATGCGCGGATTAAAAATAACTGACGGCTTATTTATGAGAAACATCAATTTTTCTCATTTAGAATATTCGAAAAAGGAGATACAAAGTATAGGGTCGCTTTTAAGTAATGATAAAATATATTTATCCAATGAAGCAACGGAAACTAAATTTAAAGACAATGTAGAAGATGCGTCAATAATTCATTTATCAACCCACTCGTTTTTGTATAAAAATAATCCGCTGATTCTGTTCTCTAATACTGACACAAAAAACGATGGATTTTTAGAAGTAGGAGAAATTCTTCAATTAAATCTTAATAGTGACTTAGTGGTTTTAAGTTCCTGCAAATCGGGGTTAGGAAAATTAGACAAAGCCGAAGGAATAATCGGTATGCAAAAAGCTTTTTTTGATGCCGGGGCGAAAAGTGTTGTGGTTTCACTTTGGGATGTGAATGATAAATATACATCTCAGTTTATGACTTATTTTTATTCCTTTTTAAGCAATGGTGCAAGTAAATCGGAAGCGTTGAGATTAGCAAAAAATAAATTTATAAAAGAGAATAATTCCAACCCATATTATTGGGCTGCTTTTACATTATCAGGCAATGATATGCCGGTAAAAATAAAACTGAATAATAATTGGCTTAATATACTTTTCTTTGGATTGTTTTTAAGTATAATTATAGTAATGTATGCTGTTTATTTAAACAGAAAGAAAGTTAAACAGAAAGTTTAGTAATAATTTAACGGAAAGTATTTCGATGAAAAAAATAGTTTTTTTCTTTATGATTTTTAATCTTACAATATTTGCACAAATGGGTGAACTTGAAATTATGCCCCATCATATTCATTTTATGGATAAGTACGAAAGAATAAAAACGGTTAGAATATATAATTATAGTGATAATGATATCAGAATTGACAGTATTGGTTATGATTCATCTCTAATATTTGTTAGAAACAATAACTTTGATGGTTTCCCGGTTACGTTAAGTTCAAATTCGAATATTACAATTGATGTTTTGCTCCTTAATTATTTTACTTTGTTCGGAGGAGATTCTTTATTAACCACGATTGACTTTTTTAATAATGGCAGACGACCTGTTCAATCTTTAAATATTAGCGTTGAGTTTGAAATGCATCATGGAATGGAGGGCATTGTAAAAGGAACTGTTAAAGATTCTTTAAGTAATATTTCGGGAGCAAAATTATATTTCTTTTATGAGGGTGTTTATTTAATAGATTCAACAACCACGGATAGTAACGGTAATTATGAACAATCGCTTCGATCCGGTTATTATTCAATTTCGGCAATAAAGTCAGGTTATTATGTTCAATATGGAGAACTAAAGAATTCACCGTTAGAGGCTGATTATATTGAGGTTAAAGAGGATACTCCCAAAACATTAAACTTTTTATTGGAGAAAGAAATTCAAACTGATATTTCTGTTTCAGGTACTGTTTATGATGCAATTAACGATGTGCCTTTGAATAAAGCGATAGTTGTTGTTAGAAAAGGAAAGCACAATCCGACAAAAATTCAAGCTTCGATAAAAATTGATCCTTTTAGAAGTTACACCGTTATTACTAATTCTAAAGGAGAATTTAATCTTAAAAATATTCAAAGTCCCGGAGATTATTATTTGCAAGGTTTTTCTCAATATTATATACCCGGATATTTTAATCACATGAATAATCATGAAGCTTTTTGGCAGAACGCTGATTCAGTTTCAATTGCCGGATTAGAGGAAGGGAAAAATATTTATCTTGATAGGGATTCTTCTTATGGCGGCGGAATGGCCAGCGGATATTTTGAGGAGGATAATTCGGTTGAAGATTCATTGGATGATGCACTGATCTATGCGGTATCCGTAACTAATAATAAAATTTATAATTACAACTTTTCACAACTTTCCGGAAAGTTTGCTTTACCGGATTTACCTTTTGGTACTTATAAATTAGTTGCAGATAAAATTGGTCTTAATAATGCCGTTAGTGAAGACTTTGTAATAAGTTCCACACAAGATACGGTTAATAATATAGTTTTAATGTTTATTCCTACTTCGGTTAAAGGTGAGTCTAAAATAATTAATGAATTTGAACTTTTTCAAAATTATCCTAATCCGTTTAACCCCACAACTATAATTAAATATTCAGTTCCAAATGTAGCCGCTGACTTTAGTCAGCGCATAACACTTAAAGTCTACGATGTTCTTGGAAAAGAAATAGTTACTTTAATAAACGCAAAACAAAAACCCGGCAACTATACAATCATTTTTAATGCATCAAAATTATCTTCCGGAATTTACTTTTATCACCTTAAAACCAGCAGAGGTTCATTAACAAAAAAAATGCAGTTGTTGAAGTAAGTGTTCATAAAGGAAAAACCATCTTACTTAGGAACCATCTTTTATGAATATATACTATTATCTGGTTGTGTAATCTAAATGACAGTTTACCACCAAACAAGAGATTAGGTTTGTTCATACTAATTTTTTATTTGGAGGTAATATGTTTAAATACATAAAAAAGTTTTTACCCTATACTTTAATAATTTCATTCCTTTCATTAACAATTGCTTGCTCAGAAGATTCTCCCATTGCAACGGATAAAAAAGATGAGAGCGTAACTGCATCAAGTTCAGTCGATTATTCAAATCAAATTATTTTTAAAGGAAGCAACAATTCTTCATCCGGTAAAGTTTATGAAGTTCTTCCCGGACCTGCAGTTATTAATCCGGCAATGAATCCTACGCCATTTTCTGATAATATTAAAATGACCGATGGTTCTTTTGATATAACAGTTGCAGATAATGTAGATGTTGATTCTCCTTCTTCAACTGATGCAGTAACTTCTGTCAATATAGAGTTTACAGCCAACGACAGTAAAAGATTTAAAATTGATGAAATTAGAATTATTCATAAACCCGAGGGTGCTGGTGATCATACATTTTATGGAGGTGTTGGCTTAAATAAAATGATGCATGGAAATACAGGCATCGGAATTGGGTTAATGCCGAAAATGCTTGCTTATATAACACTGTGGGGCAAAACAGATTTAAAAGATGCTGCCACCGGAGAGATAGTTGCTGCTGATAGAGTTGTTCATATAATGGTAGCTTCAAAAGTTAGAGATAATGATTTAAAAATGATTTCTGAAGTTGTTGATGATAAATCAGATCATGATACTTGGATGGCTGAAACACATGTAATATTGATACCGCAGGATATGGCAGGTAATCCTTCTCCTGTTCCCGGAACGGATCATGGTTTTATACA